>JABFXA010000363.1 GCA_013361955.1 Nocardioidaceae bacterium | reverse complement strand
CGCGGCCGAGATCGTCGCGTTGCGCTGGGGCGGCTCGGGGGAGCGGCTGGCGGAGCTGGGTGGCCGCATCCACCGGGACCCGTGAGCTCCCGGCCGACAGCCTCTCTCGCGAGTTCGGCAGGTGCGATCCGCCTGGCTCGCACCTGCAGCTCCCCGGCCGGAGAGTGTGACCCGGGTCACCGACCCGGTGCTACGGTGACGCTGCCCTGACGGAGCGACCGGACGAGGTGGCCATGGCGCGCAGCCAGCTGAGGACCCGCCGGCAGGACGCGGTCCGCGCGTGGACCACGTTCGTCGAGCGTGGCGACGCCGCCGCGTCGGTGGTGCGGCCGGAGATCCTCTCGAGCTGGACCCGGGCCGAGGCCGCGGCCGTGCCCATGGACGTGCGCGAGGCGCCGCTGGCCGACGCGGCCGAGACCGCGGCGTACTGGGACGGCTCGCCGTTCCAGACCGCCGTCGAGCGCGTCGAGGCCGAGCTGCGGCGCACCGCCGAGGACGGCGACCTCGTGATCGCGGTGACCGACCCGCAGACCCGGATCCTGTGGACGTACGGCGGCCGGGTGATGCGCCGCAAGGCCGAGACGGTCAACTTCGTGGCCGGCGCCCGGTGGGACGACGAGTCCGTCGGGACCAACGCGCTCGACCTGGCCAACCGGCTGGCCGCCCCGGCGATGGTGTTCAGCGCGGAGCACTACGCGCCGATCGTGCACAACTGGGTGTGCTGGGCGGCGCCCGTGCACGACCCCGTGACCGGCGCGCAGCTCGGCGTCATCGACCTGTCGACGACCTGGGAGCGCACCCACCCGATCGGCCTGGCGACCGCCCGGGTGATGGCCCGGCTGATCGAGGGCGCGCTGCCGGCGACGCGACACCACCCGGCGCCCGGCGGGCTCGACGAGCGGCCCGAGGCCGGCCTGGTGATGCGGCTGCTCGGGACCGCCGAGTCCTGGCTCGACGGCCAGCGGCTGCTGCTCAACCGCCGGCAGACCGAGGTGCTCGCGCTGCTCGCCATGCACCCGGAAGGCCTGTCGCTCGAGCACCTCCACGCGCTCGTGTACGGCGACCAGGCGGTGACGCTGTCGACCCTCAAGGCGGAGGTGTCGCACCTGCGCGCCGCGCTCGGCGGGCAGCTCGCCTCGCGCCCCTACCGCCTCACGATGCCGGTCAGCACCGACGTCGACCTGGTCCTCACCCTGCTCCGCTCGGGGAGGGTGACGGCGGCGGTGGACGCGTACGGCGGCGACCTGCTGCCCGGGACCAACTCGCCGGCGCTCAGCGAGCTCGCCGACTACGTCGCGGTCGCCGTCCGCGAGGCGCTGCTCGCCCGCCCGGAACCGGACGCCGTCGTGCGCTACGCCGAGCTGGCGCCCTACGACACCGAGGTGGTCGAGGTCTGCCTCGCCTCCCTCGCGGGCCGTCCGCACCGGTCCGTCCCCCTCCTCAAGGCCCGGCTCGCGGCCGCCCGGCGGTGACCCGCAACGGGCCTACCTTTCGCCAACCGGCGCCTCCTAGCGTGACCGGCACCACGGCCGGCGCCGCGACACGGAGCAGCCGCAGACCCTGACGTCCAAGGGAGAGTCCATGACCCGGATCAGCCTCACCGTCGACGGAGCGAGGGTCTCCGACGACGTCGAACCCCGCACGCTGCTCGTGCACTACCTGCGCGAGACGCTCGGCAAGACCGGCACGGTGATCGGGTGCGACACCAGCAACTGCGGTGCCTGCACCGTGCACCTCGACGGCCACAGCGTGAAGTCGTGCAACGTCCTCGCCGTCCAGGCCGACGGCGCCGAGGTGACCACGATCGAGGGCCTCGCGCAGGACGGCCGGCTGCACCCGGTGCAGGAGGCGTTCCGCGAGTGCCACGGCCTCCAGTGCGGGTTCTGCACGCCGGGCATGATCATGCAGAGCGTCGACCTGCTCAACGAGAACCCGAACCCGACCGAGGAGGAGATCCGGCTCGGGCTCGAGGGCAACCTGTGCCGCTGCACCGGCTACCACAACATCGTCAAGGCCGTGCAGCACGCGGCGGCGCAGGGCGCCGGCACCGCGACCGCGGCGGGAGCGGGAGCGGGGGCGGGGGCATGACCGCCACCCAGGAGCGCCCCGCCGACGAGGTCGAGCGGGAGATCGGCCGGGAGCGCCGCCGCAAGGAGGACCAGCGCCTCATCACCGGCCGCACCCGCTGGACCGACAACCTCACGCTGCCGGGCATGCTCCACCTCGCGATGGTCCGCAGCCCGTTCGCGCACGCCCGGATCACCGGCATCGACACGACGGCCGCGAAGCAGGCGACGAACGTGGTCGGCGTCTTCACCGGGGCCGACCTCGCCGACTCCCTCGGCGCGTGCATCAACGCCTGGGCGATCACCACCGACCAGGTCACCCCCGACCACCCGCCGATGCCGGCCGACCGCGTCACGTTCGCCGGGGAGATCGTCGCGGTGGTCGCCGCCCGGTCCGCCGCCGAGGCGCGCGACGCGGCGGAGCTGGTGGACGTGGAGTACGACGAGCTGCCGGCCGCCCTCGACCTGAAGGAGGCCGCCGAGGCCACCGCCGACACCGGCGCCGCGCTGGCCCACCCGGAGCTGGGCACCAACAGGTCGGCGTACTGGGTCTTCGACTCCGCCGAGGCCGGCACCGGCGGCGACGTCGAGGAGGCGATCGCGCAGGCGCGGACCGACGGGATCCTCCTCGAGCGGGAGTACCGCCAGCAGCGGCTGATCCCGGCGTTCATGGAGCCGCGGTCGGTCGTCGTCGACCCGACCGGCGAGCAGATCACGGTGTGGTCGGCGACCCAGATCCCGCACATCCTGCGGTTCGCGATCGCCGCGACGACCGGGGTGCCCGAGTCGAAGATCCGGGTCATCGCGCCCGACGTGGGCGGCGGCTTCGGCGGCAAGCTGCAGCAGACCCCCGAGGAGATGATCGCGTTCGCGGTCGCGCGCCGGCTCGGCAAGCCGGTGAAGTACACCGAGACCCGCTCGGAGTCGCTGATGAGCGCCCACCACGGCCGCGACCAGTGGCAGCGGCTCACGCTCGCGGCCACCAAGGACGGGCGCGTCACCGGTCTCAAGGTCGACCTGCTCGCCGACCTCGGCGCCTACGTCGCGATCGTCGGCGGCGGCGTGCCGGTGCTGGGCGCGTTCATGTTCAACGCCATCTACAAGTTCCCGGCGTACCGCTTCCAGTGCCAGACCGTCCTCACCAACAAGGTCTGGACCGACGCCTACCGCGGCGCCGGGCGACCGGAGGCGACCTACGCCATCGAGCGGCTCATGGACGAGCTGGCCGCCGAGGTCGGCGAGGACCCGCTGGCGGTCCGGGAGCGGAACTGGATCAAGCACGAGGAGTTCCCGTTCCAGACCGTCGCCGGGCTGGAGTACGACTCCGGCAACTACGAGGCGGCGACGGCGAGGGCCAAGGAGCTGTTCGGGTACGACGAGCTGCGGGCCGAGCAGCAGCGGCGCCGGGAGTCCGGCGACCGGGTGCAGCTGGGCATCGGCATCTCCACCTTCACCGAGATGTGCGGGCTCGCCCCGTCGCGCGTCCTCGGCCAGCTGAACTACGGCGCCGGCGGCTGGGAGCACGCGAGCGTGCGGATGCTGGCGACCGGCAAGGTCGAGGTGGTGACCGGGGCGTCGGCCCACGGGCAGGGGCACGAGACGGCGTTCAGCCAGATCGTGGCCGACCGCCTCGGCGTGCCGTTCGACGACGTCGAGGTGCTCCACGGCGACACCCAGATCAGCCACAAGGGCCTGGACACCTACGGCTCCCGGTCGCTGGTCGTCGGCGGCGAGGCGCTGGTGCGGGCAGCCGACAAGGTGGTGGAGAAGGCCAAGCCGATCGCCGCCCACCTGCTGGAGGCGTCGGTGGACGACCTCGAGTTCGGCGGCGGGCGGTTCCACGTCCGCGGCACCGACCAGGGCATCGCGATCACCGAGATCGCCACCGCCGTCTTCGCCGCCCACAACCTGCCCGACGGCGTCGAGCCGACGCTGGACTCCGAGGCGACCTACGACCCGGTGAACTTCAACTTCCCGCACGGCACGCACCTGTGCGCGATGGAGGTCGACACCGAGACCGGGGCGCTGTCGATGCGGAAGTACGTCTGCGTCGACGACATCGGCAACATCATCAACCCGCTGATCGTGTCCGGACAGGTGCACGGCGGGCTGGTCCAGGGCATCGCGCAGGCGCTGTGGGAGGAGGCGGTCTACGACGACTCGGGGACGCTCGTCTCCGGCTCGTTCGTCGACTACCTGCTGCCGACGGCGGCCGACACCATCAGCTTCGAGATCGACCACACCACCTCCCCGGCCACGACGAACAGCCTGGGCACCAAGGGCGTCGGCGAGGCGGGCACGATCGCCTCGACCCCGGCGGTCGTGAACGCGGTCGTCGACGCGCTGCGGCCGCTGGGCGTCCACGACGTCCAGATGCCGTGCACCCCGGAGCGGGTGTGGCGGGCGATCAACAGCTCGGGCTCGGGAGGCGCGACGGAGGGGGCGGCCGCTCCGCACTTCGATGCGTCGACCGGCATGGAGGGCACCGTGGACCGCACCGCGGGCGCCCAGGACGGAGGGACGGACGCATGATCCCCGCACGGTTCGACTACCTGGCGCCCACCTCGGTGGAGGAGGCGCTCGCCGCGCTGGCCGAGCACGGCGACGACGCCAAGATCCTGGCCGGTGGGCAGAGCCTGCTGCCGGTGCTGCGGATGCGGCTCAACGCCCCCGAGATGGTCATCGACCTCGGCCGGATCGACGCGCTGCGCGGCGTGCGCGACGACGGGGACGCCATCGTGATCGGTGCGATGACCCCGCACGCCGTGGTCGGGTCCGACCCGCTGGTCGCCGAGCACGCCGGGCTGGTCGCCAAGGCCGTCGAGCACCTCGCCGACGCGCAGATCCGGCACCGCGGCACGTTCGGGGGCGCGCTCGCGCACGCCGACCCGGCCGGCGACCTCGGCGCGCCGACGCTCGCGCTG
>JABFXA010000029.1 GCA_013361955.1 Nocardioidaceae bacterium | reverse complement strand
AAATTCCTGGTCGTACTTCCTCGGTGCTGACACGATCGCAGTCTCCTTGCTGCATCAGCACCCTCCGGGGATTTCAGGACGGTTCACTGCGTGTTCCCCGGCTGCCGCACCGACGCCCGGGCCTGCGACCTCGACCACATCGCCCCCTACGACGAGCACGGCCCACCCGGTCAAACCAGCCCGTCGAACCTCGCGCCCCTGTGCCGGCGACATCACAACCGGAAGACCCACCACGGCTGGACCTACGTTCGCGACCCCGACGCGTACCGGTGGACGAGTCCTCTGGGCCGAGAGCACCTCGTCCCGCACCTGAACTAGAACCTCCAGGCGTGCGACCCGACCACCCCTCCCCGGGTGGCCGGGCCACACCCATGCCCCGTGGCCGACCGATGGGGTGCGCAGGGGGTGCGGCGGAGCGCGTCAAGCGGCTTGGCCGCGGTGCGGACCACCGGACGCCCGGGCCGCACCCACCAGACGAACGAGACCCGGTGGTTCGCGACGCGCCGCCGCAGCGCCCGGCGTACCCCCGGAGCACCCCCCAGCAAGCAGCCAGGGTCACCCAAGAGCCCCGGTCACCAACACCGTCCCCACCCCAAGAAACAGTCCCCTGGTGGCGACAGGCCAGCGGGCTCGCACCTCAACCAGCGGTGGGCACGTCACACGACGCACAGCTCGTTCCCCTCCGGGTCCGCCATCACGACGTGGTCGGGGCGGGCGGGGTCGTCCTCGGAGGGGACCTCGTACAGCACCGTCCCTCCGACGGCCCTCAGCTCCTCCACCTTGGCCACGATCCGCGCCCACCGCTCGTCGTGCGGGAGGTGCCGGCCGCCGCCGACCTGGACGTCGAGGTGCAGCCGGTTCTTGGCGGTCTTCCCCTCGGGCACCTTCAGGAAGCCGATCTGCGGCAGCACGCCGTCGGGGTCGCACAGCGCGGCGCCGTCCTCCCACTCCTCCTCGGGCACCTGGAAGTGCCGGAGCCACTCCTCCCAGGTGGACCATCCCTGCGGCGGGGGCGCGTCGACGTACCCCAGCGCGGCCTTCCAGAACGTCGCCACCGCGGCCGCGTCATGGCAGTCGAAGGTGACGGTCCAGGGTACGGTCACGGGTCAGCTCCTGCCGGACTCGGTGTACGCCGGACCGCCCGGCCCGGAGAGGTTCCGCAGCGCGGCGTCGATCCGGCGGGCCGTGAAGTCGGCGCAGTGCTCGTGCACCTCGCCGAGGGTGCAGAACTGGACGGACCGGATCTCCCGGGCCTCGAGGACGGTGTCGCCGAGCACGGCCGGGTCGAGCACGCCGCCGTCGAAGACCAGGCACAGCGCGTCGTCCCAGCCGCTCCAGGGCGGCAGCCAGTCGGTGAGCAGCAGCGGGCCGGCCTGGAGGTCGAGCCCGAGCTCCTCCTTGACCTCGCGGCCGACCGCGGCCTGCGGCGACTCGTTCACCTCGACGACGCCGCCCGGGAGGTCCCAGTCGTTCTTGTACGTCAGCCGGCACAGCAGCACCCGCCCGTCGGGGTCGCGCACCAGCAGCTGGGCGATCGCGCGCTTGCGGGGCAGGAACGAGTTCAGCAGCGCCCGGAAGCTCTCCGGCCGGTCGAGGGGCGGGTCGTCGCGGAGCCGGGAGTACACGGCGTACTCGGTGGTCTCGACGCGGTCGCCGCTGCCCGGGTTCACCCGGCGCACGCCCTCGCGGCGCATGCCCGAGCGGGTGGCGACCCGGGTGCTGCGGGTGTTCCCGGGCTCGACCTTCGCCTCGACGCGGGTGTAGCCGAGGTCGTGCAAGGCGTACTCCGCGAGCAGCCGCACCGCGCGGGTCGCGTAGCCGTGGCGCCGGTGCGCCTGGTACACCGCCCAGGACATCTCGCCGGTGTGCTCCCCGCGGTTGCGTACGTCGACCGAGCCGACCACCTCGCCGCCCACCTCGATGACGAACGCCACCATGGAGCGGTCGTCGTCGTAGGCCCGGCGCCAGCGGTCGATCGCCTCGTGCTGCCGCTCGGCCGAGGCCGAGTCGGGCGGGTATCCGAACCAGAACGCGATCTCCTCGTCGTGCCCGGCGACGGCCGGTTCGACGTCCTGGTCCCGCCACGGGCGCAGCGTCACGACGCCGTCGGTGAGCGTCGGCTGGGGCGGGACGTCGGTCACGTGGCCACCCTAACGAGCGGTGAAGGCGAGCACCCCGGCGAGCGGTGCTGGCACCCGGGCGAGGTCGAGCGCGTCGACGAGCGCAGCGGCGTACTGGGCCTTGCGGCCCGAGCGGGTGCCCATGAACCGGTGCAGCTGCTCGTCGACCTCGCGGGTGCGCTGCGCCGGCTGCTTGGTGAACCGCAGCCAGGAGCGCAGCTCGCCCTGCGTCTCGATCACCTCGATGACCGCCCGCGCACCGACCGCCCGGATCAGCTCCTCCTCGAGGTCCGCGTGGCAGACGAAGAAGCCGGAGCCGTCGACGTGCGCGCGGTCCAGCGCGCGCACGAAGTAGCCGGCCTCGCCGGCGTCGCACAGCCCGGCCAGGGCCATGCCGTCGCCGGCGGCGGCGAGCATCTGCACGAACCGCCGGATCTCGGTGGCTCCGCCCATCGGCAGCACGTGCACGCCCTCGGCCGCGAGGTCGCGGCCCAGCCGGACCGCCAGCGACTCGAGGGCGGCCTGGTCGCTGGCTCCCTCGACGAGCACGGCTGCGCGCGCACCGACGAGGGGCACCATGTCAGGCCGGTCGCAGCCAGAGCGTCGCCAGCGGCGGCACGGTGAGGACGGCCGAGGCGGGCTGGCCGTGGTGCTCGCCCGCGTCGGCGGTGACCGCGCCGAGGTTGCCGACGCCGGAGCCGGAGTAGGTGTCGGCGTCGGTGTTCAGCACCTCGGTCCACTCGCCGGGCAGCGGCATGCCGAGCCGGTAGTCGTGGTGCGGGACCGCGGAGAAGTTCGCGACGCACACCAGCGGCGGGTCACCGGCCTCCTTGGCGTGCCGGATGAAGCTGAAGGTGTTGTTGCCGGAGTCGTTGGCGTCGATCCACTGGAACCCGGAGCCCTCGACGTCGAGCGACCACAGGGCGGGGGTGTCGCGGTAGATCCGGTTCATGTCGGAGACCAGCGTGTGCACGCCGCGGTGGTCGGCGTTGTCGAGCAGCCACCAGTCCAGCTCGCGGCTCTCCGCCCACTCGGCCTCCTGGCCGAACTCCGAGCCCATGAACAGCAGCTGCTTGCCGGGGTGCGCCCACATGTAGGCGAGGTAGGTGCGCAGGTTCGCCAACTGCTGCCAGCGGTCGCCGGGCATCTTGCGCAGCAGCGAGCCCTTGCCGTGCACGACCTCGTCGTGGCTGATCGGCAGGATGTAGTTCTCGCTGTAGGCGTAGACCATCGAGAAGGTCATCTGGCCGTGGTGGTACTGCCGGTGGATCGGGTCGTTCTGCACGTAGCCGAGGCTGTCGTGCATCCAGCCCATGTTCCACTTGAAGCCGAACCCGAGACCGCCGAGGTGGGTGGGCCGGGTGACGCCGGGCCACGACGTCGACTCCTCGGCGATCGTGATCGCGCCGGGCACCCGCTTGTACGCCGTGGCGTTCATCTCCTGCAGGAACGACACCGCCTCGAGGTTCTCGCGGCCGCCGTACACGTTCGGCGTCCACTGGCCGTCCTCGCGGGAGTAGTCGAGGTAGAGCATCGAGGCGACCGCGTCCACGCGGAGCCCGTCGACGTGGAACTCCTCGAGCCAGTAGAGCGCGTTGGAGACCAGGAAGTTGCGGACCTCCTTGCGCCCGAAGTTGAACACGTAGGTGCCCCAGTCGGGGTGCTCGCCGCGGGTCGGGTTCGGGTCCTCGTAGAGCGGGGTGCCGTCGAAGCGGGCGAGCGCGAACTCGTCCTTGGGGAAGTGCGCCGGCACCCAGTCGACGATCACGCCGATGCCGGCCTGGTGCAGCCGGTCGACGAGGTGCCGGAGCCCGTCGGGGTCGCCGAAGCGCGCGGTGGGGGCGTAGTACGACGTCACCTGGTAGCCCCACGAGCCGCCGAACGGGTGCTCCATCACCGGCATGAACTCCACGTGCGTGAAGCCGGTCTCCTGCAGGTAGGGCACCAGGTCGTCGGCCAGCTCGGCGTAGGACTTCCCGCGCCGCCAGGAGCCGATGTGCATCTCGTAGACGGCCATCGGCTTCTCGTGCGCGCCGCCCGCGGTGCGCGCCGTCATCCAGTCCTGGTCGCCCCAGTCGTACGACGAGTGGAACACCACCGACGACGTGGCCGGCGGCACCTCGGTGTGGAACGCCATCGGGTCGGCCTTCTCGCGCCACTGGTCGTCGGCGCCGAGCACGACGTACTTGTAGTGCGTCCCGGACCCGACGTCGGGCACGAACAGCTCCCACACGCCGGAGACCCCGAGCTGCCGCATCGGGTGCTCGCGGCCGTCCCAGCTGTTGAAATCGCCCTTCACGCGGACGCCCTTGGCGCCCGGCGCCCACACCGCGAACGACGTGCCGGTGACCTTGCCGGTGGGGGCGTCGTAGTCGCGCACGTGCGCGCCGAGCACCGTCCACAGCTGTTCGTGGCGGCCCTCGTTGATCAGGTGCAGGTCGACCTCGCCGAGGGTGGGGAGGTACCGGTAGGCGTCGTCGACGGTGTGCGGGCCGTGCCCGGGGTAGGCGACCTCGAGGCGGTAGTCGACCACGTCGGGTACGTCGAGCACGCCGGCCCACACGCCTTCGTACTCGTGCTCGAGCGGCACCGAGGTGCTGCCGTGCACGACCGTGACCGACTCGGCCAGCGGCCGGAACACGCGCACGGTGACAGCGCCGTCGTGCGGGTGCGCGCCGAGCACCTCGTGCGGGTTGCCGTGTCGGCCCTCGACGACCTGGTCCAGGATCTGCTTGTCGACGGGAAGGACGGTGCTCATCAGCCGTTCGGCTCCTCGGGCTCGGGGTCGGCGTCCGGGTCGAGCGCGGTGATGCGCTCCAGGGCGCCGAGGGGGATCGACAGCCAGGTAGGCCGGTTGCGGGCTTCGTAAACGGCCTCGTAGACCGCCTTGTCGGCGATGTAGGCGCGCAGCACCGTCTGCTGGTCGTCGGACAGCCGGCCCTCGCCGGTGCGGCCGCTGTTGTCGACGTACCCGCGCAGGAAGGCGGAGATGTTGCGGTCGGCCCACTCGGCTGCCCGGAACGCGATCTGCTGCCGTGCGTCTGCGTCGGCCTGCACGTCCGCCTCGACGGCGTGCGCGGCGTAGTCGAACGAGCGCAGCATCCCGGCCACGTCGCGCCAGACCAGGTCGGGCCGGACCCGCTCGTCGAGCGGCTTGGCGGGCTCGCCCTCGAAGTCCACGATCTTCCAGCCCCGCACGGTGCGCAGCGTCTGGCCGAGGTGGTAGTCGCCGTGCACCCGCTGCGCGGTCGCGGTGGCACCGCGCGCGCCGAGCGAGGCGACGGCGTCGAAGGTCTCGCGCAGCGCGTCGGCGTGCTCGGCGAGCTGCGGGACCGCCTCGACCGCGGCGTCGAGCCGCGCCGACATGGCCGCGGCGATCCCGACGAGCTCGGTCGCGCCCCAGGTCTCGGTCGGGAAGGCCTCGGCCAGCGCGTCGTGCACCTGGGCGGTGGCCAGCCCGAGCCGCTCGGCCTCGCCGGCGAAGTCGCCGCCGACCTCGTCGGCGTGCAGGTCGGCCTCGGCGAACAGGTCGCGCACGCTCGCCAGCGCCAGCTCCCAGCCGTCGCTCGCGGTGCGCAGGAACTGCTGGAGCATCGCCAGCTGCAGCGGCTCCTCGGCGCCGGGCTCGGTGAGCTCCAGCCAGCCGTAGAGGGCGGCGACGTGCTCGCTGTCGCGGCGGGTGAGCGCGTCGTGGATGACCACGTCGGGGTTGCGGCCGGGGGTGACCTTGCGGAACACCTTCATCAGGCTGTCCTCGCCGAAGGCCAGCGAGGAGTTGCTCTGCTCGCCGGAGAACAGCGTCGAGTGGGTGTCCAGGTCGAGGTCGTGGGCGGGGAGCCGGTGGAACACCAGCTCACCACCGGGCCCGGACACGGTGAGCGCCCGGTCGAACCCGTCGAGGTAGAGGGCCGCGGCGAACCGGTCGTGCACCGCGTCGTAGGCGTGCACCTTGCCCAGGTCGTCGTCCTCCCAGGCGCCGACCAGGGCGTGGTCGAGCCGGTGCTGGTCGTCGGCGTAGTAGGCGAGCGGCATCTGGTAGGTCTCCGGCTCGCTGCCGGCGTACTCGACGGTGACCAGCTCGACGCCCACGGTGGGGCCGTCGGGGGTGGACGCCTCCAGCAGGGCACCCCGGCGTACGTCGGTGACCCGCCTGTCGCGGCCCTTGCCCCCGAACCAGCGGGCCGAGGTGAGGTACCGCTCGACGGCGTCGCGGGCATCTGGCTTCACGCGGTCGTCCCTCCGTCGGTGTGGTCGGCCCCGGGCGGCGGGCTGAGCACGTCGGCCGGCACGTCGGCGCCCGGCGGCACCGAGGCGGCCTGCAGCGGCGCCGGGTCGCTCGGTGCTGGCAGCCGGAACCAGTAGAAGCCGTAGGCGCCGAGGGTGAGCAGGTAGGGCAGCTCGCCGATCTCGGGGAACCGGACCCCGCCGAGCAGCTCGATCGGCGCGACGCCCTCGTAGCGGCGCAGGTCGAGCTCGACCGGCTGCGGGAAGCGGGACAGGTTGTTCACGCAGAGCACGGTGTCCTGCTGGCCGTCGGGGCCCTCGTAGTGCCGGACGTAGCTGAGCACGCTCGGGTTGGAACCTCCGAGGTCGTAGAACTCGCCGAGGCCGAAGGCCTTGTGCTTCTTGCGGGCGTGGATCATCCGGCGCGTCCAGTGCAGCAGCGACGACGGGTTGTCGAGCTCGGTCTCGACGTTCACCCGCTGGTAGCCGAAGACCGGGTCCTGGATCGGCGGCAGGTGCAGCTTGCCGGGGGTGGCGACCGAGAAGCCGGCGTTGCGGTCCGGGGTCCACTGCATCGGGGTGCGGACGCCGTCGCGGTCGCCGAGCCAGATGTTGTCGCCCATGCCGATCTCGTCGCCGTAGTAGAGCACCGGCGAGCCGGGCAGCGAGAGCAGCAGAGCGGTGAACAGCTCCATGGTGTTCACGTCGTTGTCGAGCAGCGGCGCGAGGCGGCGCCGGATGCCGATGTTGGCCTTCATGCGGGGGTCCTTGGCGTACTCGCCCCACATGTAGTCGCGGTCCTCGTCGGTGACCATCTCGAGCGTGAGCTCGTCGTGGTTGCGCAGGAAGATGCCCCACTGACAGTTGTCGGGGATCGCCGGCGTCTGCTCGAGGATCTCCGAGATCGGGAACCGCGACTCCCGCCGCACCGCCATGAAGATGCGCGGCATCACCGGGAAGTGGAAGCACATGTGGCACTCGTCGCCGGGGGAGTGGTACTCGCCGGTCTCCGCGTCGCGCTTGCCGCCGAAGTAGTCGACCACGTCGGAGGGCCACTGGTTCGCCTCGGCGAGCAGCACCCGGCCGGGGTACTTCTCGTCGACGAAGCTGCGGGCCTTGCGCAGGAAGTCGTGGGTCTCGGGAAGGTTCTCACCGTTGGTGCCCGGCCGCTCGTAGAGGTACGGCACCGCGTCGAGCCGGAAGCCGTCGAGGCCCATGTCGAGCCAGAAGCTCATCGCCTCGAACATCGCGTCGTGGACCTTCGGGTTGTCGAAGTTCAGGTCCGGCTGGTGCGAGAAGAACCGGTGCCAGAAGTACTGCTGGCGGACCGGGTCCCAGGTCCAGTTCGACGGCTCGGTGTCGACGAAGATGATCCGGGCTTCCTCGTAGAGCTCGTCGCTGTCGGACCACACGTAGAAGTCGCCGTACGGGCCGTCGGGGTGCTCGCGGCTGGCCTGGAACCAGGGGTGCTGGTCCGAGGTGTGGTTCATGACGAAGTCGATGATCACCTTGATGCCGCGCTCGTGCGCCGCGTCGATGAACGAGTGGAAGTCGTCGACGGTGCCGACGCCCTCCTGGATGTTGGTGTAGTCGGCGACGTCGTAGCCGCCGTCACGCAGCGGCGAGGTGAAGAACGGTGGCACCCACAGGCAGTCGACGCCGAGCCACTCGAGGTAGTCGAGCTTCTCGGTGAGCCCGCGGAAGTCGCCGACCCCGTCGCCGTTGCTGTCCTTGAAGGACCGCACCAGCACCTCGTAGAACACCGCCGTCTTGAACCAGTCGGGCTGGATGTCGGGGGTCTGGGTCACGAGTGGGGCCTCCGGATGGTCAGGATATGGGCCGGCTCGACGTACGGGTCGAGGCGGACGTAGTTGCGCTCGCCCCAGGTCCACGACTCTCCGGTGATCTCGTCGTGGACGGCGAACTGGTCGTGCCAGTCGAGGCCCATGGCGGGCATGTCGAGGTGCACCATCGTCTCGCGGGTGCCGTGCGGGTCGACGTTGACGACCACGATCACGGTGTCGCCGGGCTCGTCGGACCCGGGCGCCGCGGGTGCGGTCTTGGAGAAGCACAGCACCGCGTCGTTCTCGACCTGGTGCACGGTGAGGTTGCGCAGCAGCTGGAGGGCCGGGTGCGCCTTGCGGATCTCGTTGAGGTGGGTGAGGAACGGTCGCAGGGTGCGCCCGGACTGGTCGGCGGCGTCCCAGTCACGCACCCTGACCTCGAACTTCTCCGAGTCGAGGTACTCCTCCTTGCCGGGCTGCAGCGCGACGTGCTCGAACAGCTCGAACCCGGCGTAGACGCCCCAGCTCGGCGACCCGGTGGCGGCGAGCACGGCGCGAATCTTGAACGCCGCCGGGCCGCCGTACTGCAGGAAGAACGGGAGGATGTCGGGGGTGTTCACCCAGAAGCTGGGTCGCAGCACGTGGCTGGTCTCGCGGGAGACCTCGGTGAGGTACTCCTCGAGCTCCCACTTGGCGTTGCGCCAGGTGAAGTAGGTGTACGACTGGTGGAAGCCGACCGTCGCGAGCGCGCGCATCATCGCGGGCTTCGTGAACGCCTCGGACAGGAAGACCACGTCGGGGTCGGTCTTGCGCACCTCGCCGAGGAGCCACTCCCAGAACTGCACCGGCTTGGTGTGCGGGTTGTCGACGCGGAACACCCGGATGCCGTGCGACACCCACAGCCGGACGATGCGCAGCACCTCCTGGTAGATGCCGTCGGGGTCGTTGTCGAAGTTGATCGGGTAGATGTCCTGGTACTTCTTCGGCGGGTTCTCGGCGTACGCGATCGAGCCGTCGGCGCGGGTGCTGAACCACTCCGGGTGCGAGTCCACCCACGGGTGGTCGGGGGCCGCCTGCAGCGCGAGGTCGAGGGCCACCTCGAGGCCGAGGTCGTTCGCGCGCTTCACGAAGGCGTCGAACTCGGCGAAGCCGCCCAGGTCTGGGTGGATCGCGTCGTGTCCGCCCTCGGCCGACCCGATCGCCCACGGCGACCCGACGTCGTCGGGGCCCGGGTCGAGGGTGTTGTTGCGGCCCTTGCGGTTCTTCCGGCCGATCGGGTGGATCGGCGGCAGGTAGATGATGTCGAAGCCCATGTCGGCGACCGCGTCGAGGCGCTTGGCGGCGGTGTCGAAGGTGCCGGAGACGATCTTGCCGGTCTCCTGGTCGACGTAGGCGCCCTCCGAGCGGGGGAAGAACTCGTACCAGGCGCTGAACAGGGCCAGCCGGCGGTCGACGAAGAACGGGAACGGGCCGTGCGGGCTGACCAGGTCGCGCAACGGGTGCTCGGCGAGCACCTCGTCGACGGCGGGGGAGACCCCGGCGGCGTAGCGGACCGCGTCGGGGCGCTCGGTGTCGCGGATCCCGGTCAGTGCGTCCGCGACGGTCCGGCGGTGCCGGGAGCGCTTCGGGAGCTCGCGGGCCAGCCGCTCGAGCAGCAGCGCGCCCTCGGTGAACATCAGCTCGACGTCGATCCCGGCCGGGATCTTGATCTCGGCGTTGTGCCGCCAGGTGGCCACCGGGTCGCTCCAGGCCTCCACCTCGAACGTGTGCGGGCCCATGGTGTCCGGGGTGTACGACGCGTGCCAGATGTCGGGCTCGGTGGCGTCCTTGGTCATCCGGACCAGCGGGCGGCGCTTCCCGTCGGGCCCGGTGACCGCCAGGTCGGCGTTCAGCTCGTCGTGGCCCTCACGGAAGACGGTTGCGGTGACGGGAAAGGGTTCGCCCACGGCGGACTTGGCGGCGTACTTGCCGCCCTCGATGACCGGTGAGACGTCCATGACGGGGATTCGTCCGACCATGGGGCGAACATACCGTGACGGGCCACGGTCGAAACCCGGCCGTGGCCAGCGGTCTTGGCAGGCGCCCCGCGCCTGTTGGATCGTTCAAGTCGGCTGCGTTAGCGTGACCCCCCGTGAGAGCAATCCGCCGGTTCACCGTCCGTCCCGTGCTGCCCGAGGCGCTCAGCGCGCTGGGTGTCCTCGCGGGCAACCTGCGCTGGTCGTGGCATCCCGAGACGCAGGACCTGTTCGCCTCCGTGGACGCGCAGGCGTGGCAGCGCTGGCGCGACCCGGTCCGGCTCCTCGGCGCGGTCCCGACGAGCCGGCTCGACGAGCTGGCCGCCGACCCGGAGTTCACCGGGCGGCTCGCCGCGGCGTACGACGACCTGCAGCACTACCTCACCGGCGAGCGCTGGTACCAGCGAATGGCGCAGCGCGAGGACGGCGCCCCCCGCTCGGTCGCCTACTTCTCCCCGGAGTTCGGCATCACCGCGGTGCTGCCGCAGTACTCCGGCGGGCTCGGCATCCTCGCCGGCGACCACCTCAAGACGGCCAGCGACCTCGGCGTACCGATCATCGGCGTCGGGCTGCTCTACCGGCACGGCTACTTCCGGCAGTCGCTGTCCCGCGACGGCTGGCAGCAGGAGACCTACCCGGTCCTCGACCCCGACGGTCTGCCGCTGACGCTGCTGCGCGAGGCGGACGGCTCGGTCGCCAAGGTCCAGGTCGGGCTGCCCGGCGACGACACGCTCACCGCCCGGATCTGGGTCGCCCAGGTCGGCCGGGTGCCGCTGCTGCTCCTCGACTCCGACGTGGAGGAGAACAGCGAGGTCATCCGCGACGTCACCGACCGGCTGTACGGCGGCAACACCGAGCACCGGCTGCGCCAGGAGATGCTGCTCGGGATCGGCGGGGTGCGCGCCATCCGCACCTTCACCCGGCTCTCCGGGACTGCGGCGCCCGAGGTGTTCCACACCAACGAGGGCCACGCCGGCTTCCTCGGCCTGGAGCGGATCCGCGAGCTCACCGAGGGCGACGGCCTCGGCTTCGACGCGGCGCTCGAGGTGTCCCGCTCCGGGACCGTCTTCACCACGCACACGCCGGTGCCGGCGGGCATCGACCGGTTCCCGCGCGACCTGATGGAGCAGTACTTCGGCGGCGACAACGCCTGCGCGGGGCTGCCGGTCGAGCGGATCCTGGCGCTCGGCGCCGAGGACTACGACGGCGGCGACCCCTCGGTGTTCAACATGGCGGTGATGGGCTTCCGGCTCGCACAGCGCGCCAACGGCGTCTCGCAGCTGCACGGCGTGGTCAGCCGGGGCATGTTCGGCGGGCTGTGGCCGCAGTTCGACACCGAGGAGCGGCCGATCATCTCGATCACCAACGGCGTGCACGCGCCGACCTGGGTGGCCCGCGAGATCTTCGAGCTGGCCCGCACCCACGGCGCCCGGCCCGGACCGGACCCCGACGCCGACCACCCGCACCAGGTCTTCGACGTGGTCGACAAGGTGCCCGGCAAGGAGATCTGGGACACCAAGCGGGTGCTCCGGCAGCGGCTCGTCGACGACGCCCGCTCCCGGCTGCGCAAGTCCTGGCAGCAGCGCGGCGGCTCGGCGGCCGAGCTCAAGTGGATCGACTCCGCGCTGGACCCCGACGTGCTCACCATCGGGTTCGCGCGCCGGGTGCCGTCGTACAAGCGGCTCACGCTGATGCTCCGCGACCCGCGGCGGCTCAAGGCGCTGCTGCTGCACCCGGAGCGCCCGGTGCAGCTGGTCATCGCGGGCAAGTCGCACCCGGCCGACGAGGGCGGCAAGCGGCTGATCCAGGAGCTGGTGCGGTTCGCCGACGACCCCGAGGTGCGGCACCGGATCGTGTTCCTGCCGAACTACGACATCGCGATGGCGCAGCCGTTGTACCCCGGCTGCGACGTCTGGCTGAACAACCCGCTGCGCCCGTACGAGGCCTGCGGCACCTCCGGCATGAAGGCGGCGCTGAACGGCGGCCTGAACCTCTCGATCCTCGACGGCTGGTGGGACGAGTGGTACGACGGCAACAACGGCTGGTCGATCCCGTCGGCCGACGGCGTCGAGGACACCGACCACCGCGACGACATCGAGGCGCACGCGCTCTACGACCTGATCGAGAACGAGGTCGCGCCGCGGTTCTACGACCAGTCCGGCATTGACGAGGGCGTGCCGGTGCGCTGGATCGAGATGGTCCGGCACACCCTGAAGTCGCTCGGCCCCAAGGTGCTCGCCGACCGGATGCTGCGCGACTACGTGCAGAAGCTCTACACGCCGGCGGCGAAGAGCTCGCGCGCGCTCAACGGCAGCTACGCGGGCGCGCAGCAGCTCGCCGACTGGAAGCGGCGGGTCCGCGACGCCTGGTCCGCGGTGGCGATCGACCACGTCGAGACCAGCGGCATCACCGACGCCCCGGAGCTCGGCGAGCAGATCCACGTGAAGGCCTTCGTGTCCCTCGGCGAGCTCGACCCGGCCGACGTCGACGTACAGGTGGTCTACGGGCGGGTGAAGCACGAGGACGACCTCGTCGACACCACGGCCGTGACCCTGCAGCACGCGGAGACCTATGAGGCCGGCCGGCACCGGTTCGAGGGCACCGTCCCGCTGTCCACCACCGGCCCCTTCGGCTACACCGTCCGCGTCGTCCCCCGCAACGACCACCTGGCCACCGTCGCCGAGCTCGGCCGGGTCACCCTCCCCGCCGGCTGACCCCCCCACGCCGAGGCGCGCGTCGTTGCGGTCGAGATCACGCCGAGGCGCGCGAACTTGTGCGCAACTACGCGCGCCTCGGCGGGACTGGTCGCGCAACTACGCGCGCCTCGGCGTCAGAGGGCGCGGAGGACGATGACGGAGCGGGGCTCGATGTCGATGAGCTCGCCGGCGCTGACCCGTTCGCCGAGGGGGTGGCCGGAGTCGGTGGAGAGCACCACCTCGCCCTCCGAGACCCACTGGTTCGTGGGCAGCTTGGCCTTGCCCGGGTCGGCGTGCGCGTGGAACCAGAGCAGGAACGACTTGTCGTGCAGCTGCTCACCGCGCGGGCCGGGGGCGCGCAGCGGGTCGCCGGAGACGAACATCCCGAACGTGTGCAGCCGGGCGTCGAACCAGTCCGCCTCGGTCATCTCCCGGCCCTCCGGGTGGATCCAGGCGAGGTCCTTGGGGCCACCGGGGACGGTGGGCATGCCGGCGAGGAAGTGCCGCTGCCGCAGGGCCGGGTGCTCGCGCCGCAGCCGGAGCGCGGTCTTCGCGATGTCGTAGATGTCCAGCCAGGCGTCGTCGGGCCGCCAGTCCATCCACGAGGTCTCGTTGTCCTGGCAGAACGCGTTGTTGTTGCCGCGCTGGGTGCGGCCGCGCTCGTCGCCGGCGGTGATCATCGGTACGCCGGTGGACAGGCAGAGCGTGGCGAGCAGGTTCGCGGCCTGCTTCCGCCGCAGCCGTACGACGTCGGGGTCGTCGGTCTCGCCCTCCACCCCGCCGTTCCAGGACCGGTTGTTGTCGCTGCCGTCGCGGTTGTGCTCGCCGTTCGCCTCGTTGTGCTTGCGCTCGTAGGACACCAGGTCGCGCAGCGTGAAGCCGTCGTGGGAGGTGACGAAGTTGACCGACGCGTACGGCGAGCGGCCGTCGTCGGCGTACAGGTCGCTCGACCCGGCCAGCCGGGAGGCGACGTCGCGGATGCCGCCGGACTGCAGCCGCCAGAAGTCCCGGATGGTGTCGCGGTACTTGTCGTTCCACTCGCACCAGGGCGGCGGGAACCGGCCCACCTGGTAGCCGTCCATGCTCGCGTCCCACGGCTCCGCGATGAGCTTCACGTGCCGCAGCACCGGGTCCTGCGAGATCGCGGTGATGAAGTGCCCGTGCAGGTCCACCCGGTGCCCGGTGCGGGTCAGGGCCGGCGCCAGGTCGAAGCGGAAGCCGTCGACGTGCATCTCGGTCACCCAGTAGCGCAGCGAGTCGAGGATCATCCGCAGCGCCGGTGGGTGCGCGGCGTCGACGGTGTTGCCGCACCCGGTCACGTCGAAGTACGTCGCGCCGTCGCTGACCCAGTCGACGTGCTTGTAGTAGCCGAGGTCGTCGAGCCCGCGGAACGCGTACGTCGGCCCGAGCGGGCTGCCCTCCGCGGTGTGGTTGTAGACCACGTCGAGGATCACCTCGAGGCCCTCGCGGTGCAGCGCCTTGACCATGGCCTTGAACTCGTCGACCTGCTGACCTCGGTCGCCGGTCGAGCTGAACCGGCTGTCCGGGGCGAAGAACCCGATCGAGTTGTAGCCCCAGTAGTTGGTCAGCCCGCGCGCGACCAGCTCCGGCTCGGGCACCGAGTGGTGCACCGGCAGCAGCTCGACCGTGGTGACGCCGAGGTCGCGCAGGTAGTGCACGGACGCGTTCGTGGTCAGGCCCGCGTAGGTGCCGCGGATCGCCTGGGGGACCTCGTTGTGCTGCTCGGTGAACCCCTTCACGTGCAGCTCGTAGACGACCGTGTCGGTCCAGCGGTGCCGCGGCCGCCGCTGCTCGTCGTCGCCCCAGTCGAAGGTGTCGCGGACCACGACCGACGTCGCGACGTACGGCGCGGAGTCGGCGTCGCACCGCGGGCCGCGCTGCGCCGCGCGCACCTCGTCGGGGTCGCCGCTGCCCGGGCGCGGGTAGCCGTACACCGGGCCCGACGGGTCCACCGAGCCGCTGACCGCGCGGCCGTAGGGGTCGAGCAGCAGCTTGGCCGGGTTGAACAGCCGGCCGCGCGCCGGCTCCCACGGCCCGTCCGCGCGGAAGCCGTAGCGGGTGCCGGGGGCGACGCCGGGCACCGCGCCGTGCCAGATGCCGAGCGTGTGCTCGGTCAGCGGGTGACGGGTCTCGTGCTCGTCGTCGTCGAACAGGCACAGCGTCATCGCCGTCGCCTCGGGCGCGAACACCGCGAAGTTCGTGCTCTCCTCGCCCCAGGTCGCCCCCAGTGGGTAGTGGCTGCCGGGCCACACGGGAGCGGCTGGCGGCGTCGCGGCGGGCGGGCTCATCGGGCCATTGTGGCGGAGGGTGGCGGCGGCGCCGAACCAGGTCGCTACAGTCGCCCCGGCAAGGCACCCGGACGTGAGGAGAGCGTGATGGCGGAGTTCGTGCGGCTCGAGGTCGAGGACGGCGTGGGCACGATCCGGATCGACCGGCCGAAGATGAACGCCCTCAACGTGCAGGTGCAGGAGGAGATCCGGGAGGCCGCTCACGAGGCGTCCGGACGCGACGACGTCCGGGCGGTCGTGGTGTACGGCGGCGAGAAGGTCTTCGCGGCCGGCGCCGACGTCAAGGAGATGGCCGACATGGCCTACCCGGACATGGTGGCGCGCTCGGGCGGGCTGCAGTCGGCGTTCACCGCCGTCGCCCGGATCCCGAAGCCGGTCGTCGCCGCGGTCACCGGCTACGCGCTCGGCGGTGGCTGCGAGCTCGCGATGTGCGCCGACGTCCGGGTCGCGGGGGAGAGCGCGCAGCTCGGCCAGCCCGAGATCCTGCTCGGCATCATCCCCGGCGCGGGCGGCACCCAGCGGCTGAGCCGGCTGGTCGGTCCCGCGAAGGCGAAGGACCTGATCTTCACCGGCCGGTTCGTGAAGGCCGACGAGGCGCTCGCCATCGGCCTGGTCGACCGGGTGGTCCCCGACGCCGACGTCTACACCGCGGCGCTGTCCTGGGCGAGGAGGTTCGGCAACGGCCCGGCGCTCGCGCTGCGCGCCGCCAAGGAGTCGGTCGACCGCGGCCTCGAGGTGGACCTCGACACCGGCCTGGAGATCGAGCGCGCCCAGTTCGCCGCGCTGTTCGCCACCGACGACCGCTCGATCGGCATGCGGTCGTTCGTCGAGAACGGCCCCGGCAAGGCGGAGTTCACCGGCCGCTAGGAGGGGCCTGCGCACGCGACGAGCCGGTGGGGCTATCCTCCCGAACAGTCCGGAGGTGGAACGTGGTGGCCGAGCCGAGCAAGGACGAGAAGCCGTCGAGCGACGAACCGTCGGAGCCGACGCCGAGCAAGGCGACCGGGACGACGACCCCGGCGCCGAAGCCGACGACCTCGGAGCCGCCCGGCCGGTCCCGGCGGTCGACGACCCAGGTGGTCAAGGCCGGGACGAACAGGCTGCGGTCGCGGCTGGCGTCGCTGGTGTGGCTGGTCGCGGTGGTGTGTGCGCTGTTCCTCGCGGTCGGCGCGCTGCTGGTCGCCCTGGACGCCAACACCCAGAACGCCGTGGTGCGGTTCGTGCTCGACACCGCCGACCTTCTCGACCTCGACGTGTTCGGCCGCAACACCGGCATCTTCACGTTCGACGGCAAGGACGCGGCCACCAAGGGAGCCCTGGTGAACTGGGGGATCGCAGCCGTGGCCTACCTCGTGGTCGGCAAGATCCTGGACCGGATCATCCGTCCCTGACCGCTGCTCGCGGGCTCCGGACCCGTGTGAGACAACCCACGACGGGGCCGGTTTCGCCCGATGCTACGCGCGGGTAACCTCGGCTCCAACCGACCTGCACAGGAGGGCCCGCCAGGGCGATCACCATGAACATTGTCGTGTGTGTGAAGTACGTGCCGGACGCCACCGCGGACCGGCGCTTCGAGGATGACAACACCGTCGACCGCGCCGGCGTCGACGGCCTGCTCTCCGAGCTCGACGAGTACGCCGTGGAGCAGGCCCTGCAGATCAAGGAGAAGCTCGGCGACGCCGGCGGTGATGTGGAGATCACGGTGCTCTCCGTCGGGCCCGACGAGGCCACCGACGCGATCCGCAAGGCGCTGCAGATGGGTGCCGACAAGGGCGTGCACGTGGTCGACGACGCGGTCGCCGGCTCCGACGCACCGGCCACGTCGCTGGTGCTCGCCGAGGCCGTCAAGAAGATCGGCGCGTGGGACCTGGTGGTGTGCGGGATGGCCTCCACCGACGGCTCGATGGGCGTGGTCCCGGCGATGCTGTCCGAGCGGCTCGGCGTACCGGGCGTGACGCTCGGCTCCGAGATCGACCTGGACGGCGACACCGTGAAGATCCGCCGCGACGGCGACACGGCCACCCAGACGGTCGAGGGCACGCTGCCGCTGGTGCTGTCGGTGACCGACCAGTCCGGCGAGGCGCGCTACCCGTCGTTCAAGGGGATCATGGCGGCCAAGAAGAAGCCGATGGAGACCTGGTCGCTGGCCGACCTCGGCGTGGACGCCGACCTGGTCGGCCTGTCCGCCGCGTGGACCGTGGTCGAGGGCACCGAGGCCCGCCCGCCGCGCACGCAGGGCGAGGTCGTCACCGACGAGGACGGCTCGGGCGCCACCGCGCTGGTCGAGTTCCTCGCGTCGAAGAAGTTCATCTGAGAGGGGCTGCTGATGTCTGAGGTTCTCGTGCTCGTCGACGCCGTCGACGGCAAGGTCACCAAGCCCACGCTCGAGCTGCTCACGATCGCCCGCCGGCTCGGCGAGCCGTCCGCGGTGGTCATCGGGTCCGTGGACGCGGGCCCGCTCAAGGAGTACGGCGCCGCGAAGGTCTACACGGTCGACGACGCCGACATCAAGGACTACCTGGTCGCCCCGAAGGCCGAGGTGCTCGCCCAGCTGGTGGAGAAGACCTCCCCGGCCGCGGTGCTGCTGCCCTCGGGCGGCGAGGGCAAGGAGATCGCCGCGCGCCTCGCGGTGAAGACCGGCTCCGGCCTGATCACCGACGCGGTCGACGTCACGGCGGCCGATGACGGGACCGCCACCACGACCCAGTCCGTCTTCGCGGGCAACTTCACCGTCCAGGCGAAGGTCACCAAGGGCACGCCGATCATCACCGTGAAGCCGAACTCCGCGACGCCGGAGAAGGCCGACGGCGCGGGCACGGAGGAGGAGTTCGCCGCGACGGTCTCCGACGCCGCGAAGACCGCCCGGATCACCGCGTCCGAGCCGCGCAAGGCGTCCGGTCGACCGGACCTGTCCGAGGCCGCGATCGTGGTCGCCGGCGGCCGCGGCACCGGCGGCGACTTCGCCCAGGTGGAGGCGTTCGCCGACTCGCTGGGCGCCGCCGTCGGCGCGTCCCGCGCCGCGGTCGACTCCGGCTGGATCGCGCACGCGTTCCAGATCGGACAGACCGGCAAGACCGTCTCCCCGCAGCTGTACGTCGCCAACGGCATCTCCGGCGCGATCCAGCACCGGGCCGGCATGCAGACGTCGAAGACGATCGTCGCGGTCAACAAGGACGAGGAGGCGCCGATCTTCGAGCTCGTCGACTTCGGCGTCGTCGGCGACCTCAAGACGGTGCTGCCCACCGCCACCGACGAGATCACCAAGCGCAAGGGCTGAGTCCCCGCGCACGGCCGAGCCCCCGGACCCCCAGGTCCCGAGGGCTCGGCCG
>JABFXA010000427.1 GCA_013361955.1 Nocardioidaceae bacterium | reverse complement strand
CCGGTGATCGCCGGCCGGCCCGCGTCGTTCGGGGACGCCGCGAGCACGTGTCCGTCCGCGGCGAACACCTGGCCGACGCCCTCGCCGCCGATGCCCAGCGTCCGGGGCAGTCCACCGTCGGCGGCCTGGGCGGCGAGGTCGTGCACGCGCCCCCGGGCCAGGTCGTCGCCCGAGCGGCGCAGCGACGAGTCCAGCGCGGCGACGAGCAGCAGCCCGCCGACCACCAGCGCGGTGCCGGAGACCAGGGTGGCGAGCACGGTGGTCCGGGCCCGGACCGACCGGGGGAGCAGGGTGTCAGCCACCGTCGGCGTCCAGCCGGTAGCCCGCTCCGCGCACGGTCCGCAGCGCGGAGCGGCCGAAGGGCTCGTCGATCCGCAGGCGGAGCTGGCGCACGTAGACCTCGACGATGTTCGGGTCGCCGTCGAAGGAGAAGTCCCAGACGTGCTCGAGGATCCGGCTCTTCGCGAGCACGTCGCCGGGGTGCCGCATGAGGTACTCCAACAGCGCGAACTGGCGGGGGCTGAGCGGCACCTCCGTCTCCCCGCGGTGCACCCGGTGGGTCGCCGGGTCCAGCGTCAGGTCGCCGGCGCTCAGCACCCGCGGCCGGGCGACGGCGCCGCGGCGCAGCAGCGCCCGGAGCCGGGCCAGCAGCACGACGTACGAGAACGGCTTGGAGAGGAAGTCGTCGGCGCCGGCGTCCAGGGCCTGCGCCTCGTCGGACTCGCCGGTCTTCGCGGTGAGCATCAGGATCGGCGTCCATACCCCGGCCGCGCGCAGCCGGGTGCAGAGGTCGTCGCCGCTGATCCCCGGCAGCATCGAGTCCAGCACCAGGGCGTCGTAGGCGTTCTCGGTGGCCAGCCAGTGCCCGTCGACGCCGTCGAGCGCGACGTCCACGGCGTACCCCTCGCCCTCGAGGCCGCGGCGCACCGCGCCGGCCACGTGCGCGTCGTCGTCGACGACGAGGATCCGCATGTGCCCAGCGTCCCACCGCGGTGCTGAAGCCGCGCTGAACGAGCCGTTGCCCCGTCCGGCCGGGTGCGGCAGGCTCCGCGTGATGAGTGAGTTCGACGGCTTCGCCACTCGGGACGTCGAGGTCGACGGTGCCCGGATCCGCTGCCACGTGGGCGGCACCGGCAGCCCGGTGCTGCTGCTGCACGGCTACCCGCAGAACGCCTACATGTGGGCGAAGGTCGGGCCCGCGCTCGCCGACGAGCACACCGTGGTGGCCGCCGACCTGCGCGGGTACGGCGCCTCGACCGTCACGACCGGCGACGACGACGTCGCGACGTACTCGTTCCGGGCCATGGCGCACGACCAGCTGCAGGTGATGCGGACGCTCGGCTTCGACCGGTTCGCGGTGGTCGGCCACGACCGCGGCGCCCGGGTCGCGCACCGGCTCGCGCTCGACGAGCCCGACGCCGTCGACCGGCTGGCGGTGCTCGACATCGTGCCGACCCTCGACATGTGGCGCACGGTGAGCAAGGAGAGCGCGGCCGCCTACTGGCACTGGTACTTCCTGACCACGGCCGAGCCGTTCCCGGAGCGGCTGATCGGCGCCGACCCCGACTTCTTCTTCGAGACCTGCGTGGAGACCTGGGGCGCGACCCGGCTCGCGGACCTCGACGCCGGGATGCTGGACCGGTACCGCGCGGACTGGCGGCAGCCCACGATGGTGCACGCGTCGTGCCAGGACTACCGCGCGGCCGCCACGGTGGACCTCGAGCACGACCGGGTCGATGTCCAGCGGCGGGTCGACGCGCCCACGCTGGTGCTGTGGGGCGCGGAGGGCCGGATCGCCCGGCTCTTCGACGTACCGGACCTGTGGGGCCGGCGCTGCCGCGACGTCCGGTGCGAGCAGCTGCCGGGCGGGCACTTCTTCGTCGACCAGCACCCGGAGCGGACCGTCGAGGCATTGCGGCCGTTCCTGCGCGGCGGCTGACGTTCAGCGGGGCTTCAGCGACGCCGGCGCACGGTGGTCCTCATGAGCACCCGCAACCGAACCCTCGCCCTGGTGGCCGTGACCGCGCTGACCGCGTCCGCCGGTCCCGCCGCCGTTGCCCGGGGCACCGACCCGCCGGTGCCACACAGGCCGCCGGCCGGGCACTTCAGCACCCACGTCGACAACCCCTGGATGCCGATGCGGCCGGGCACCCGCTGGGTGTTCGTCGGCCGCACCGACGAGGGCACCGAGCACACCGTGGTGACCGTGCTGCGGCGGACCAAGGTCGTCGACGGGGTCCGCACCGTGGTGGTGCACGACGTCACCCGGAGGCACGGTCGGCTGCTGGAGGACACCTACGACTGGTACGCACAGGACCGCCGCGGGCGGGTCTGGTACTTCGGCGAGAACACCGTCTCCTACGAGAAGGGCCGGCCCAGCCGCGTGGGCTCGTGGCGGGCCGGCCGGCACGGCGCGCACGCCGGCATCGTGATGCTCGCCCACCCGCGGGTCGGGGACCGGTACCGGCAGGAGTACCGGAAGGGTGTCGCGGAGGACCAGGCCCGGGTGGTGTCGATGCACGGGCGGGCCGACGTCCCGTTCGGGCACTTCCGCGGGCTGTTGAAGACCCGCGACTTCACCCGCCTCGAACCCGGGGCCGACGAGTACAAGATGTACACGAAGGGTGTCGGCGTGGTGCTCGAGCAGGCCCTGCACGTCAACGAGCGCACGGCGCTCGTGCGGATGACCTGGCGTTGAGCCGGGAGAGGAGAGGAACCATGAGGAAGCGCACCGCACTGCTCGCCGCCGGCCTCGGCGCCCTGGCGGTCGTCGGGGTCGGGGGCGGCGTCGCCGTCGCGTCGAACGACGACGGGGAGGCGCACGTCACCGGCGCCGACGCCGACCGGGCGACCGCCGCCGCCCTGCGGTATACCCACGGCGGTACCGCGAACACCGTCGAGCGGGACTCCGAGGACGGCGCCACCTGGGAGGTGGAGGTCGAGCGGCGCGACGGCAGCACCGTCGACGTACGCCTCGACGAGCAGTTCCGGCTGGTGGTGGTCGAGGGCGACTCCGAGGGCGGTTAGCCCCCCGGTCGGTCGGCACGCGCAGAGGCGGTGGGCCCAGGTACCGGGCCCACCGCCTCTTGCACCCCCGCCCCCCGGTCCGAGCGGCCCGGCCGGCTGCCGGTCGCTCCACGTGCAGTTGGTGCTGCGATGTCCGAGACGTTACGTCCACCACGGCGCCGGGGACATGACACGTTTTCGTCAGACGTCGGGGGGTTCCTCCCCCGAACGGGGCAGCCCTCCCGGGTCGTCCCGGTTCGTTGCTCCCGGTTGCGGGCGAAATGCCGGAACCTCGGCGGACGGTAAAACCCGGCGGCTGCGAGACTCGGCGGGGTGAGCGACGACCCCGACTGGACCGAGCCGGGCGCCTGGCCGGTGGCCGACGGCGTGCACCGGATCCCCCTGCCGCTGCCGATGGACGGCCTGCGCGCGGTGAACGTCTACGTCCTCGAGACCGAGCAGGGCCTCACCCTGGTCGATGGTGGCTGGGCGGTGGAGGCGGCCCGGCGCCGGCTCGACGAGGCGCTCGCGTCGCTCGGCCGCACGGTCCGCGACATCACGCGTTTCCTGGTCACGCACGTGCACCGCGACCACTACACGCAGGCGGTCGTCGTACGCCGGGAGGTCGGTGCGCACGTCAGCCTCGGGCTCGGCGACAAGGAGACGCTCGACCTGGTGGCCGAGCCCGACGGCTACGCCGACCCGACGATCGAGCGCCTGGAGCGGGCCGGCGCGGAGAAGCTGGCCGCGCAGTGGCGGTCGCACGTCGCGGGCGCGGACCGTCCCGACCCGGCCTCCTGGGAGCCGCCGGACACCTGGCTCGACCGCGACCACGCGCTCACCGTCGGCAGCCGCACCCTCGACGCGGTCTCCACGCCGGGGCACACCCGCGGCCACTTCGTGTTCGCGGACCGGTCCGCCGGGCTGCTGTTCGCAGGCGACCACGTGCTGCCCACGATCACCCCGTCGATCGGCTTCGAGCCCGCCTACGCCGAGCAGCCGCTCGGCGACTTCCTGGCCTCGCTGGCCAAGGTCCGTGCGATGCCCGACCTGCGGCTGCTGCCGGCGCACGGTCCGGTCACCGGCTCCTCGCACGCCCGGGTCGAGGAGCTGGTCGCGCACCACGACGAGCGGCTGCGGCTCTGCCGGGCCTCGGTCGGGACCGGCCCGCGAACCGCGCTCGACGTGGCCCGCGACCTGCCCTGGACCCGCCGCGGGCGGCACCTCGACGACCTCGACGTGTTCAACGCCGCGCTCGCGGTGATGGAGACCGCGGTGCACCTCGACCTCCTGGTCGCGCGCGGCGACCTGGTGTGCGGCGACGCCGACGGCGTGCGGGAGTACGCCGCTCCGTCGTTGGGCCCTTAGTCGAGCACCCGCAGCCGGGTGGTGCCCGGGATCTGGCCGAGGTCCTTCAGCGCGTCGTCGGAGACCACGGAGTCGGTGTCGGTGACGACGTAGCCGGTGTGTCCGCGGGTGGCCAGCAGCTGGCCGCCGATGTTCACCTCGTGACCGGCCAGGATCTGGTTCACCTCGGCGAGCACGCCCGGGGTGTTCTGGTGGATGTGCGCGATGCGCTGCGCGTGGTCGGAGCGGCCGGGGGCCAGCGTCGGCAGGTTCACCGACAGCGACGTGGACCCGATGTGCGCGTAGTCGCGCAGCTTGGTCCCGACGAAGCGGCCGATGTCCTCCTGTGCCTCCTCGGTGGAGCCGCCGACGTGCGGGGTGAGGATCACGTTGGGCAGGCCGCGCAGCGGCGACTCGAACGGGTCGCCGCGGCGCTTCGGCTCGTCGGGGAACACGTCGACCGCGGCCCCTGCGACGTGCCCGGACGCCAGCGAGTCGTGCAGCGCGGCGTAGTCGACGACGAAGCCGCGGGAGAGGTTCAGGAACAGCGAGCGCGGCCGCATCCGGGCGAACTGCTCGGCCCCGAAGATCCCGGCGTTGCCGGCCCGGCCGTCGACGTGCAGGGTCACCGTCTCGGCGACCTCGAGCAGCTCGTTGAGGGAGGAGCAGCGGCGCGCGTTGCCGAGCGCGAGCTTGTCGTCGGTGTCGTAGAAGTACACCTGCATGCCGAGCAGCTCGGCGATCACCGACAGCTGCGAGCCGATGTTGCCGTAGCCGACGATGCCCAGCGTGCGACCCCGGATCTCGTGGCTGCCGGTCGCCGACTTGTCCCAGACCCCGGCGTGCAGCGCCTTGTCGCGCTCGGTGAGCCGGCGTGCCATCGCGATGATGTTCGCGACCGCGAGCTCCACGACCGAGCGGGTGTTGCTGAACGGCGCGTTGAACGCCGCGATCCCGCGCTCGGTGGCGGCGCCGAGGTCGATCTGGTTGGTGCCGATGCAGAAGGCGCCGACCGCGAGCAGGTCCGGGCGGGCGTCGAGCACCCGCGCCGTGACCTCGGTCTTCGACCGGATCCCGAGCAGGTCCACGCCCACCAGCGCCTCGACCAGGTCGGCCTCGCCGAGGGCGCCGTCGACGGTCTCCACCTCGACGCCGGCCTCGCGCAGCAGCGCGACGGCGGTGGGGTGCACGTTCTCCAGCAGCAGGGCTCTCACCGTTCCACCTTCTCAGGCGGGAGCAGCCGCGGCGGGGGCCGGCTCAGGCGGTGGACGCCGGCCGGGCCATCGGCACGTGCGGGATACCGTCCTCCACGAACTCCGGCCCGTCCACGACGTACCCGAACCCGGCGTACCAGCCGGCCAGCGGCGCCTGGGCGTCGAGCACCGAGGCCCGTTCGCCGACCACCTCCAGCGCCGCCCGCATCAGCGCGCCGGACAGCCCGGTGCCGCGATGGTCCGGGGCCACCAGGACCCGGCCGATCCGCAGGTAAGCGCCGTCGTCGAGCACGCGCGCGTACGCGACCGGGAGGTCGCCGTCGGCCACCCAGAGGTGCCGGGTACCGGGCTCCAGGTCGCGGCCGTCGAGCTCCGGGTAGGGGCACTGCTGCTCCACGACGAACACCGACTCCCGCAGCCGCCAGAGCAGGTACGCCGTGCGCGGCTCCAGCTCGTCGAAGGCGGCCACCTGCACGTCGGACAACGTCACAGCCGCGGAGCATGTCACAGATCAGCCGCGGCCGGTGTCTCCATCCACGACACCGACCAGGAGGCCACCATGACCGTCATCCCCGCACCCCCGAAGCCTCTCGACGCGCGCCGCGCCCAGGCCCGCGTGCCGCTCGACGACCCGAGCACGCTGTTCGGCCGGTTCATGGCCTGGTACTGCACGCGCACCTTCGGCGACGTACCGGACAACGGGCTGGCGCTGCTGCACCACACCCCGATCCTCAAGGCGGTGCTCGGCTTCGAGCGCAGGGTCGACAAGTGGGACGAGCTCGACCCCGACCTCAAGGTGCTCGCCCAGGCGGCCAGCGCCGCGGTGATCGGCTGCAGCTGGTGCCTGGACTTCGGCTACTACGCGGCGCACAGCAAGGGTCTGCGCGTCGACAAGCTGCGCGAGGTCCCGCGCTGGCGCGAGTCCGAGGTGTTCACCCCGGTGGAGCGCCGGGTGCTCGAGTACGCCGAGGCGATGACCGCCACCCCGCCCACGGTCACCGACGAGCTGGCCGACGCGCTGCGCGCCGACCTCGGGGTGCCCGGCTTCCTCGAGCTGAGCATGATGGTGGCCGTGGAGAACGAGCGCTCGCGCCTCAACAGCGCACTCGGCCTGACCAGCCAGGGCTTCTCCGACCAGTGCGAGCTGCCGCGGCCATGACCGACCCGTTCGAGGAGCACCGCGGGCTGCTGTTCACGGTCGCCTACGAGATGCTCGGCAGCGTCGCGGACGCCGAGGACGTCCTGCAGGACTCCTGGCTGCGCTGGGACCACGCGGCGCAGGACGAGGTGCGCGACCCGCGCGCGTACCTCGTCCGGCTGGTCACCCGGCAGGCGCTGAACCGGCTGCGCACCGTCAAGCGCCAGCGCGAGACGTACGTCGGACCCTGGCTGCCCGAGCCGCTGGCGACCACGCCCGACGTCGCCGAGGACGTCGAGCTCGCGGACTCGGTGTCGGTCGCGATGCTCGTGGTGCTGGAGACGCTGACCCCGCTGGAGCGCGCGGTGTTCGTGCTGCGTGAGGTCTTCGGCTACGAGTACGACGAGATCGCCGGCGCCACGGACCGCACCGCCGACGCGGTCCGCCAGCTCGCCAGCCGGGCCCGCAAGCACGTGCAGGCGAGACGGCCCCGGGTCGAGCTGCCGCCGGACGCCGCCGAGGTGACCGAGCGGTTCCTGACCGCCGTGCGCACCGGCGACGTCGAGCGGCTGATGCAGGTGATGGCCCCCGACGTGCTGCTGGTGACCGACGGCGGCGGCGTGAAGCAGGCCGCGCTCCGGCCGATCGAGGGCGCCGAGAAGGTGGCCCGCTGGTTCGTCGGCGTCGCCTCGGGCGTCGAGGGGTTCGGCGTCGAGTGGACCACCGCGAACGGCAGGCCCGGCGTGCTGCTCCTCGTCGACGGCGTGCTCGACACCTTCGGGACCGTGGTCGTCGAGGACGGCCGGCTGAAGGCGCTCTACCTGGTCCGCAACCCCGACAAGCTCGGCCACCTCACCCGCCCCCGCGACCTCACCCGCCGCTGACCCGCACCAGCTCGACCAACGGGTCGGCTCGCCCAGCTCGCACCTCAACCAGCGGTCGTGACCGTGGTCGCGACCACGGAGTTCGGGTGGAACAGCACCGGCGCACCGCGCAGGTCCGGCCGCTCGAGCTCGAAGCCACCGGTCTCCACGACCACCCACTCGTCCCGCACGACCGGCTGGCCGAGCACCGGCACCCCCAGCGACGGGTACGTCGCGAGCGCGAAGTCGACGCACGCCGGGTGCATCGGCGGGAACGCGAAGGTGTTCTCGTCCGACTCCGCCGGGCTGCCCACGAACGTCGTGGTGCCGGACATCGACAGCCCGCACAGCCCGCACACCCGCGACAGCGCGCACTGGATCGCCCGCGCCTTCACCACCGCGCCGAGGTCCGCGGGCTCCGACGCGCTGCCTCGCGCGGCGTACCCGGCCGCCGGGTCGCTCGCGAACGGCACCGGCACGCCGTGCCGCAGGTCGTGCCGGCGCTCGGACAGGTCCGGTGCCACCGGTGCCCTCATGCGGAGCGCCTCGACCAGGTGCCGGTCTCGGTGCGGCGCACGGGGCGCTCGGCGTCGGTGAGCCGCCGGCCCCGGATCCGGTTCGGCGGCGGCTCCGGGGTGTCGTCGGCGGTCATCCCGTTGGGCAGCGAGAGCTTGATGATCGTGCGCAGCGCCTGGCCGTACTGCTTGTGCAGCGGGCCGATCGTGTACGGCAGGCCGTAACGCTCGCAGATCTCCTTCACCCGCACGGAGATCTCGGCGTACCGGTTGCTCGGCAGGTCGGGGAACAGGTGGTGCTCGATCTGGTAGCCGAGGTTGCCGGACAGGATGTGCAGCAGCGGGCCGCCCTCGAAGTTCGCCGAGCCGAGCATCTGTCGCAGGTACCACTCCGCCCGGGTCTCGTCCTCGAGCTCCTCCTCGGTGAAGTGCATCGCACCGTCGGGGAAGTGCCCGCAGAAGATGATCACGTACGACCACACGTTGCGGGTCAGGTTCGCCAGCGCGTTCGCCTTCATCGTCGACAGCCAGCCGGGTCCGGCCAGCAGCGGGTAGACGAGGTAGTCCTTGCTGACCTGCTTGCTCACCTTGCGGCGGATCTGCTTGAGCTGCCGCTTCATCTCCTTGGGGTCCTTCCGGCCCTTGCGGATCGCCTCGATGTCGAGGTCGTGTAGCGCGACGCCCCACTGGAACAGCAGCGCGAGTAGCGAGTTGTAGACCGGCTGCCCGATGTTCGCCGGGTGCCACTTCTGCTCGCGGGCCATCCGCAGGATGCCGTAGCCGATGTCGTTGTCGTGGCCGAGCACGTTGGTGAACTGGTGGTGCACGTAGTTGTGCGAGTGCTTCCACTGCTCGGCCGGCTGCGCGGTGTCCCACTCCCAGTTGCTGGAGTGGATCTCCGGGTCGTTCATCCAGTCCCACTGGCCGTGCATGACGTTGTGGCCGATCTCCATGTTCTCGAGGATCTTGGCCAGGCCGAGCATCGCCGCCCCGGCGAAGAACGCCGGCTTCCACCGGCTCGCGAACAGGGTGACCCGGCCGGCCGCGGCCAGCCGCCGCTGGATGGTGATCATCCGGTTGATGTACGCCGCGTCGTCGGCGCCGCGCGACGCCTCGATGTCGGCGCGGATCTGGTCGAGCTCGCGGCCGAGCTCCTCGACCTGCTCGTCGGTGAGGTGGGTGTACTCCTGGACGTCCGAGATGGCCATGCTCGCTCCCGTTCAGATGTTGAGGGTCAGGTCGGTGCAGGCGACCGTCACGCAGGTCTGGATCGCCTCGTTGGGCTCGGCGTGCTCCTCGCCGTTGCGGAGGTCCTTGATCCGGCCGGAGGCCATCACCACCGTGCAGGTGTGGCAGATGCCGATGCGGCAGCCGAACGGCATCCCGACGCCGGCCTGCTCGCCGGCCTCCAGCACCGTCGTCGCGCCGTCGGCCTCGACCGTCTTGCCCGAGTTGGCGAACGTGATCGTGCCGCCCTCGGCGTCGCTCTCGCCGAGCTCGAGCGAGAACCGTTCGAGGTGCAGCGCGTCGGCCAGCCCGGCCCGCGCCCAGACCTCCTCGGCGGCGTCGAGCATCGGCGCCGGCCCGCACGCCCAGGTGCCGCGCTCGCGCCAGTCCGGCACCTCCGCGTCGAGGAGCGCGAGGTCGAGCACCCCGTCGACGTCGGTGTACCGCTCCACCACGGTCAGCGACGGGTGGGTGGCGTGCAGCTCCCGCAGCTCGTCGCGGAAGATCATCCGCTCCTTGGTGGGCGAGGAGTAGTGCAGCACGACGTCGGGCATCGTGCCGCGCCGGTCGAGGGTGCGCAGCATCGACATCACCGGGGTGATCCCGCTGCCGCCGACCAGGAACAGCAGCTTCGCCGGCGGCGGGTCGGGGAGCGTGAACTCCCCGGCCGGTGCCTGCAGCCGCACGATCGTGCCGGGCTCCAGCCCGCGGACCAGGTGGTCGGACAGCAGCCCCTCCGGCATCGCCCGGACCGTGATGGTGAGTAGCCCCTTGCTGCGCACCGGCACCGAGCTCAGCGAGTAGGACCGCCAGTGGAACCGGCCGTCCACCTCGACGCCGATGCCGATGTACTGGCCGGGGTGGTGGTCGAAGGTCCAGCCCCATCCGGGCTTGATCACCAGCGTCGCGGCGTCGTCGGTCTCCGGCAGCACCCGCTCCACCCGGCCGCGCAGCTCGCGGGCCGACCAGAGCGGGTTGATCATCGACAGGTAGTCGTCCGGGTGCAGCGGCGTGGTCAGCCGGGAGGCGAGCCCGCGCACCCGCTGCCAGTCGAGCGTGGGTGTCGCCATGTCGTTCCCCTTTCCGACGCGAAGCCGAAAACGTAACTCAGAGTTACAGGACCTGTGAACCCCGGTGCCCGGGAACTCCCCGGGCATGCGCCGCGTTGTGCAGGGGCCGTCCCCCACCCGTCCGGAGCGCTCGTTGACCCCTTCCCTGGACGTCCAGATCCAGACCCTGCTCGACCTCGGGTACCCGGCTCTCGCCGGTGTAGCCCCCGCCACCTTCCGCTCGTACGTCGACCCGCTGCGCGACCTCGCCGCCGACGGCGACCTGCTCGTCGTGAGCCACCGGCTGGTGCCGACCGTCGAGGCCGTCGAGCGCTTCGACGTACGCGGCCGCAAGGGGTGGACCGACATGCACGACGAGCTGCCGACGTACGCGACGGTCGAGGGGGTGGACGTCCCCGCGACCCCCGTCTACCTGCTGCGCGGGGTGGGCACCGGCCCGGAGACCCTCGGCGTGCGGCCGGACGACGCGCTGATGATCGTGCTCGCGGCCGGCCGCACCCCGCTCACCGTCGACGAGGGCGTCGCACTGGTGACCCAGGTGCCGGCCGTGTTCCGCGACCACAACGCGTTCCAGGCGCTCGCGACCCGCAGCGGCACCGCGCCGTACACGAAGCGGGTGCCGAGCTTCTGGATGAGCAAGGGCGCACCTCGCCTCGGCTGGTGCTGGGCCGGCAACCCGCACACCTGGCTCGGTGCGGCCTCCGCGGTGGCCCGGCTCGCCGACTTGTCAGGCGCTGAGGTCGCCCTGGCGCCCTGATCACCTGACAACTCGGCGGGCTCAGCTGCGCACGAACCGCTGCACCCAGGTGGGTGCCACCAGGAACGCCTCGGCGCGCAGGGCGGCGACGCCGACGCGGGGCAGGTCGGCCGACGACCGGAAGCAGACGAAGCGTGGCACCCACTCGGGCTGGTACTTGGCGTTCGCGCGGTACAGCGACTCGATCTGCCAGAACCGGGAGGCCCACAGCAGCACCGACCGCCAGACCCGCAGCACCGGGCCGGCGCCGAGCCGGTCGCCGCGCGCGAACACGCTGCGGAACACCGCGAAGTTGAGCGAGACCCGCTTCACGCCGAGCGTGGTGGCCTCGGCCATCAGGGTGGCGACCATCTGCTCGACGATGCCGTTCTCGGACTCCCGGTCGCGGCGCATCAGGTCCAGCGAGAGGCCCTCGGTGCCCCACGGCACGAAGTGCAGCAGCCCGCGCAGCACCCCCTCCGCGTCGTGGCAGAGCACCACCACCGCCTGCTCATCGGCCCGGTCGCCGAACCGGCCGAGCGCCATCGAGAAGCCGCGCTCCACCTCGCCGTCGCGCCACTCGTCGGCCCGGGCCCGCACGGTGGCGAGCGTGTCGTCGTCGAGGTCGGCGACCCGGTGGCAGTCGACGGTCAGGCCGGCCCGGGCGCACCGCGACACCGCCTGCCGTACGCCGCGCATGCTGCGCCCGTCGAGGGTGAAGTCGGAGACGTGCAGGATCGCCTCGTCGCCGAGCTCGAGCGCGTCGAGCCCGGCCCGGTGGAACGCCTCGGCGCCGCGCTCGCCGGCGGCCAGCACGGCCGGCACCCAGCCGAACTCGCGGGCCTCGGTGAGCCAGGCGCCGATCGCGCCGGGCCAGGCCTCCGGGTCGCCGAGCGGGTCACCGGCCGCGAGCGAGACGGTGCCGACGACGCGGTAGGTGATCGCGGACTTGCCGGTCGCCGAGAAGATCACCGACCGGTCGTCGCGCAGGGCGAAGTAGGACAGCGAGTCGATCCCGCCCCACCGGTCGACGAGGGCGTGCAGCCGGGTCTTCTCGTCGGGTGCGAGGGGGTGCGGGCCGCCGGCGGGCGCGAGGCCGACCAGCACGGCGACCACCAGCACCGACGCGCCGAGCACCACCAGCGCGACCGCGGCGTGGTCGCTGTCGCCCTGGTCCAGGAACTCGACCGGGCCGCTGATCCCCATCAGCCCCAGGAAGGCGTGCGCGATCCGGTCGCCGGTCGACGTACCGGGCGCCTGGCCGTCGGCGTCGAGGGTGAGCCACAGCCAGCCGAGCACGGTCGCGAACAGCGTGCCGAGCACCAGCACCGCGACCAGCCGGGACAGCGACCGCGGGTCGGGGCGGGCGGTGAACCGGCGCCGCGACGCGAGCAGCAGCACGAACACCGCGAGGCTCAGCGTGGCCTCCTCGACGTCCAGGCCCTTGAGCAGGTGCAGCAGCACGGCGAGGCCGGCCAGCACGGTGGCGAGCAGCCACGCGCGGTGCTTGCCGCGGCGCAGCGCGCGCGAGAGCACGATCAGGATCAGCCCGACCGCGGCCGACCCCGTGGCCGCGGCGGCCGGGAACACGTCGGGCACGAGCTGGTTGATCACCTCGGTGCGGTCCCGCAGGCTCGGCAGCACCGCGCTCGCCAGCGTCACCGCGCCGACGATCCCGACGATCCGGCCCACCCAGAACGGCGTCCGCAGCGCGTCCCAGACCCGGTTCGCCACGCCGTCGCTCACGAGAGGAACGCTGCCACCGTCGCGAAGGCCTCGTCGGCCTCCGGGACCGGGAGCAGCGGGTAGACGTGGATCAGGCCGGGCCGCTCGACGTAGGTGAGGTCGAGGCCGGCGTCGGCCGCGCGCGAGGCCAGCAGCCGCGCCTGCGGGACGAGCAGGTCGTGGGTACCGCAGAACACCAGCGTCGGCGGCAGCCCGTCGAGGTCGCCGGACAGCGGGCTTGCCTCGGGCTCCGGCGGGTCGGCGTTGCCCCACCACGCGCCGTACAGGCGGAGCTTGGTGAGGCTCAGCCACGGGTCGTCGCGGGCGGCGTCCTCGGTGCCGGGCGTCCGGCCGCTCAGGTCGAGCCAGGGCGCGATCGCGACCAGGTGCGTGGGCTGCGGGCCGCTGCCGCGCGCGACGTGCTGGGCCAGCAGCGTCGCCAGCCCGCCGCCGGCCGAGTCGCCCATCAGCACGACGCCGCGCGACGAGTCGACCGCGGCCTCGGTGAACAGGCGGACCAGCGGCGGCAGCGCGTCCCGCCAGGTGTGCCGCGGCGTCAGCGGGTACGCCGGCAGCAGCACGCGCACGCCGAGCCGCGAGGCCAGCCGGGCGGCGTACCGCCAGTGGAACCGGTCCAGGGTGCTGACGAACCCGCCGCCATGCACGTACAGCACGGTGCGCTCCGTGCGTCCCGGCCGCGCGGCCAGCTCGTAGTACGGCATCCCGTCGACCTCGGATCGGCGTACGTCGTACCGCGCGGCGATGCGTCGCGGGGGTGAGGGGTCGGCCCGCTCCTGCCGGGCGAGGACGTCCGCGCGCAGCCGCGCGACCTCGTCGGCGCCCTGCACCTCGCCGGTGCCGCGCAGCACCGGGATCACCCGGGCGAGCGCCTGGTGTCGGAGGCTGGGCACGGTCGGGACCCTACCGAGCGGGGTTACCCTCCGGTCATGGACCTGACTCTCTCCGACGAGGAACGCGAGATCCGCGACTGGGTGCGCACGTTCGTGCGCAAGGAGGTGCTGCCCCTCGAGCCCGAGGTGCTCGCGCGCGAGCGTGCGGGGGAGCGCGGCCTGCCCGCGGAGGAGCTGGAGCGCCTGCAGGCCAAGGCGAAGGAGTCCGGGTTCTTCGGCGTGCACACCCCCGAGGAGTACGGCGGGATGGGGCTGGGTGCGGTGATGAGCGCGCTCGTCGAGGTCGAGCTCGGCCGGTCGTTCGTGCCGTTCCGCTTCGCCGGCGACGCCGACAACATCCTCTACTTCGCCAACGACGAGCAGAAGCAGCGCTACCTGGTGCCGACCATCAGCGGCGAGCGCAAGAGCTGCTTCGCGATCACCGAGCCCGGCGCCGGGTCCGACGCGCGGGCGATCCGCACCAAGGCGGTCCGCGAGGGCGACGAGTGGGTGATCACCGGCGAGAAGACCTTCATCACCGGCGGCAACGAGGCGGACTTCTGCATGGTCTTCGCCGTCACCGACCCGGAGAAGGGCGCCGACGGCGGGGTCACCTGCTTCCTGGTCGACCGCGACCAGGGCTGGAAGTCGGAGTACATCGACACCATGGGCGAGTGGGGCCCGGCGGCGCTGGTGTTCGACGGCGTCCGGGTGCCGCACTCGGCGATCCTCGGCGAGGAGGGCACGGGCTTCGCGCTCGCGATGCGCTGGATCGGCAAGGGCCGCTACATGCTCCCGGCCCGGGCCCTCGGCTCCTGCGAGCGCCTGGTCGAGATGGGCATGGAGCACGCCCGCAACCGCGAGACCTTCGGCAAGCCGATCGCCGAGCGGCAGGCGATCCAGTGGATGGTCGCCGACTCCGCCGTCGAGATCGAGGCGCTGCGCTGGCTGGTGCTCTCGGCGGCCTGGCAGGTCGACCAGGGCCTGGACTCCCGGCAGGCGCAGTCGATGGCCAAGCTGTACGGCGGCGTGAAGGCCAACGAGATCGTCGACCGGGTGCTGCAGATGCACGGTGGGATGGGCTACACCCGCGAGCTCCCCGTCGAGCGCTGGTACCGCGAGCTTCGGCTGCTGCGCATCTACGAGGGCACCGACGAGATCCAACGCCGCACCATCGCCCGCAACCTGCTCAAGGGACACGTCAGCATCCGCGGCCACCTCGGCTGACGGGCGGCGCGGTTGGTGTCGAGGCGGGCGGTAGCCCGCCCGCACCTCAACCAACGGATGGGCGGGCGCTAGCCCGGCCGCGCCTCGACGGACGGTGGGGCGTATGGTCGACCCCGAACGACAGGGGAGCGCCACCGGGCGCTGAGAGTGCGGACCTTCCGCAGACCCTCGAACCTGCACCGGTTAGCACCGGCGAAGGGAGTCGAGTTCTCGACCGCGCGAGCGGTCCCCTCCCAGATGGAACGGGAGACGGCTCATGCCACAGCTGCGCACCCTCGCAGCCACCACGACCCTGCTCACCCTCTCCGGCCTGCTCGCCGGCTGCTCGCTCTCCGGCGGCGCGGACGAGTCCGCCGGCGACAAGACCGTCGTGGTCGCCACCCACGACTCGTGGGCGATGTCGAAGAAGGTGCTCGAGGAGTTCACCGACAAGACCGGCTATCGGGTCAAGATCGAGCCGAACGGCGACGCCGGGCAGCTCACCAACAAGCTGGTGCTGACCAAGGGGTCGCCGATCGCCGACGCGGTCTACGGCATCGACAACACCTTCGCCTCGCGCGCGGTCGACGAGGGGGTGCTCGCCGACTACTCGCCGAAGGACGAGCCCGCGTCGTCGTCGAAGTACACCCTCGGCGACGCCAAGGGCGACGCGCAGCTGACCCCCGTCGACTACGGCGACGTGTGCGTGAACGTCGACGACGTCTGGTTCGCCCGCCACGAGGTCACCCCGCCGCGCACGCTCGCCGACCTCACCAGCTCCGACTACAAGAGCCTGTTCGTGACCCCGGGCGCGACCAGCTCCTCGCCGGGCCTGGCGTTCCTGCTCGCCACCATCGCGAAGTACGGCGACGGCTGGCAGGCCTACTGGCGCAAGCTGATGGCCAACAACACCAAGATCACCGCGGGCTGGACCGACGCCTACGAGGTGGACTTCACCGCAGGCGGCGGCGATGGTGACCGGCCGGTGGTGCTGTCCTACGCCTCCTCGCCCCCGTTCACGATCCCCAAGGGCGAGAAGCGGCCGACCACCAGCGCGCTGCTCGACACCTGCTTCCGCCAGGTGGAGTACGCCGGCGTGCTGAAGGGCGCGAGCAACAGCGCCGGAGCCAAGGCGTTCGTGGACTTCATGACCCAGCGGGCGTTCCAGGACGCGCTGCCGGACAACATGTACGTCTACCCCGTCGACAGCGGCGCCACGTTGCCGGCCGACTGGGCGGCGTACGCCAAGACCGCACCCGACCCGCTGACCGTGCCGCCGGCCGAGATCGCGAAGAACCGCGACACCTGGCTGCGCGAGTGGGGCGACATCACCAGCCGATGAGCACCCGGCACCGCTGGCGGGCCGCGGCCGGACCGGTCGCGCTGGCCGCCCTGCCGCTGGCGGTGCTGGCCGTGTTCTTCGCGCTGCCGCTGGTCGGCATGGTCGGCCGGGGCTTCGTCGCCGAAGGCCGGCTCGACGTGGCCGGCGTGCTGTCGGTGCTGGGCCGCGACCGCGTGCACCGGGTGCTCTGGTTCACCGTCTGGTCGGCCGGGCTCGCGACGGTCGCGACCGTCCTGCTCGGGCTGCCGGTCGCCTTTGTGCTGCACCGGTTGCGGTTCCCCGGTCGCGGCCTGCTGCGGGCGTTCGTGCTGATGCCGTTCGTGCTGCCCACGGTGGTGGTCGGCGTCGCCTTCCGCACCCTGCTCACCCCGTCCGGCCCGCTCGGCTTCCTCCGCCTCGACGGCACCCCGGCCGCGATCGTCGCGGCGATGGTGTTCTTCAACGTCGCCGTGGTGGTCCGCACCGTCGGCGCGATGTGGGAGGGCCTCGACCGGCGCCGCGAGGAGGCCGCCGCCGCCCTCGGCGCGAGCCCGCTCCAGGTGCTGCGCACGGTCACGCTGCCGGCGCTGACGCCGGGGATCGTGGCCGCTGCCAGCGTGGTGTTCCTGTTCTGCGCGACCTCGTTCGGCGTCGTGCTCACCCTCGGCGGGCTGCGCTACGCGACCGTCGAGACCGAGATCTACCTGCTCACCACGCAGTTCCTCGACCTCAGAGCGGCCGCCGCGCTATCGGTGCTGCAGCTCGCGGTCGTCACGGTGCTGCTGTACGTCGCGCAGCGGACCCGCACCCGCCGGGAGCAGGCCCTCGACCGCTCCACCCGGGGCGCCACCACCCGCCGTCCCGCCCGCCGGGACCTGCCGGTGCTCGCGGTGACCGTGCTCGTGCTCGCCCTGCTGGTGCTGCCGATCGCCAGCCTGGTCGCCCGGTCGCTGCACGCGCAGGGCCGGTGGAGCCTCGAGCACTACCGCGCGCTGGCCACCGACGGTGGCGGCGCCCTGCTGGTGCCGGCGACCACGGCGCTGGCGAACTCCTGGCGGGTCGCCGTCGACGCCACCCTCTTCGCGTTGCTCCTCGGCCTGCTGGTCACGCTGGTGGTGTCCCGACGGGCGCGCACGCGGGCGGGACGGCGTACCGTCGCGACCCTCGACGGGCTGTTCCTGCTGCCGCTGGGGGTGTCGGCCGTGACCATCGGCTTCGGGTTCCTGGTCACCCTGGACCGGCCGCCGCTCGACCTGCGCAGCTCCGCCGTGCTGGTGCCGATCGCCCAGGCGCTGGTCGCCCTCCCGCTGGTGGTGCGCACGCTGTCGCCGGTGCTGCGCTCGGTCGACCCGCGGCAGCGGCACGCAGCGGCCTCGCTGGGCGCGCCGCCGTGGCGGGTGCTGCTGACCGTCGACCTGCCGGTGCTCTGGCGGCCGCTGCTCGCCGCGGCCGGGTTCGCGTTCGCGGTGTCGCTCGGCGAGTTCGGCGCGACCAGCTTCCTGGCCCGCCCGGACCGGCCCACGCTGCCGGTGGTCGTCTACGAGCTGGTCTCCCGGCCGGGCGAGGCGAACTTCGGGATGGCGCTGGCGGCCTCCGTGGTGCTCGGCGTGCTGACCGTCGCGGTGATGGCGCTGGTCGAACGGCTCCGGCTCGGCTCGGTGGGTGCGTTCTGATGGGGCTGGAGCTGCGTGACGTCACGGTCCGCTTCGACGACGCCGACCGGCCCGCCGTCGCAGACGTCGACCTGGACCTGCCGGCCGGGCAGGTGCTGGCGGTGCTCGGGCCCTCCGGCTGCGGCAAGTCCACGCTGCTGCGTGCGGTTGCCGGCCTCGAGCCGCTCGCCGCCGGGCGGGTGGCGTACGACGGGGCCGACCTGGACGGGGTGCCCACGCACAAGCGTGGCTTCGCGCTGATGTTCCAGGACGGCCAGCTGTTCCCGCACCAGACCGTCGCCGGCAACGTCGGCTACGCCCTGCGGCTGCGCCGGACGCCGCGCACCGAGGTGGTCCGGCGGGTCGGCGAGCTGCTCGACCTGGTCGGGCTGACCGGGCTCGAGGACCGCACCCCCGCCACCCTCTCCGGCGGTGAGCGGCAGCGGGTCGCGCTGGCCCGGTCGCTCGCCGTGCAGCCGCGGCTGCTGCTGCTCGACGAGCCGCTCTCCGCGCTCGACCGCGGCCTGCGCGAGCGGCTGGCGCACGACCTCCGCGACATCCTGGTCCGCGCCGGCACCACCG
>JABFXA010000349.1 GCA_013361955.1 Nocardioidaceae bacterium | reverse complement strand
GTGGAGGTCGGCGCCGCGATGGCGGCGCTGCCGCTCGGCGTCGCCGGCACCGCGCTCGCCCCGGTGTCCGAGCAGTCGAGCTGGGCCGCGGTCTACCTGACCGTCGCGGGCGCCGCGGTCACGATCGTGTCCCTGCTCCGCCCGGACCGCCGGTCGCTGGCCTGGCCGGGTGGGTTCCTGCTGGCGCTCGCGAGCTGGGTGCGGCTGTGGGACGTCGGGGTCCGGGAGCCGGAGGCGTACACCCTCCCGTCCGCCCTGGTCCTGATCGTCGTCGGCCTGGGGCACCTGCACCGGCACCGCGGCGCCAGCACGATGACCGCGCTGGCCCCGGGTCTGACGCTGGCCCTGGTGCCGAGCCTGCTGTGGGCGCTCTCGGAGCCGCCCGGGCCACGGGCGCTGGTGCTCGGGCTGGCCTGCCTGCTGCTCGTGCTCGGCGGGGTCCGGCTCGGCTGGACCGCCCCGATCGCGCTCGGCGCGACGGTCGGCGCACTCCTGGTGCTGCGGCTGGCGGCGCCGTACATCGGCAGCACCGTGCCGCGCTGGGTGCTGATCGGCGGCGCCGGCGCCGTGCTGCTGGTGGCCGGCGCGACCTGGGAGCGGCGGCTGCAGGAGGCGCGGCACCTGGTCGGCTACGTGCGCGGCCTGCGCTGACTCCGGGGGAAAGCGGAACGGCCCCCGCACCTGGTGGTGCGGGGGCCGTTCAGGCCTTTGCCCGTTCCCCTCGCCGGCGCCGCGGGGATCTACCCGACGGTGACGCCAACAGACCGGCCAAAAACCATGTCTGCGATTCCGACTGATCCTGGGAGGTGATCAGTCCTCGTCGCCGCGACGCTGCTCCGGAACCATCCCGGTGAGCAGGTCACGTACCTCGGACTCGCGGTAACGGCGATGTCCTCCAAGAGTGCGAATCGAGCTCAGCTTGCCGGCCTTGGCCCACCGGGTGACCGTCTTGGGGTCGACCCGGAACATGGCCGCGACCTCGGCAGGCGTGAGCAGCGGTTCGGACTCAGGTGGCCGCGTGTTCATGGCGGGCCTCCCTCACAGTTGTTCTGTCCCCTGGTGCCCGAGAGTGCGAACACCGTGTCATCAAGTGTGACATCGGCAAGCGTAAAGCGGCGGCTGAAACTATGACAATGGTTCATATGAGCCACCAAGCCGCACGCACTAGTCATTTCGGGTCACCCTCGATGGACCGGGCCTGGTCATACGGACTGGTCAGTCCGATAGTGACCGGTGTGTCCGGTTGTGACCCGGGTCGCACCGGCCCTCCGGCTTCCGTAGGCTGGGTTCCGCGGCCGCACCACCCCCGCGGACGCCACCCGGTCCGGTCGGGGATCCCCCGGTCGGGCCAGCCCACCGGATCGCCCGCCCACCCCAGCGGGCCCGACACGGAAGGGTCACCACCGTGACCACCTCGAGCAGCAGCACCCCGCCCGCCGGCGTCTTCGGCAGGGCGTCCGGCCACGAGCAGGTCGTCTACTGCCACGACGAGCCCACCGGCCTGAAGGCCATCATCGCGATCTACTCCACCGCCCTCGGCCCCGCGCTGGGCGGCACCCGCTTCTACCCCTACGCCGACGAGCAGGCGGCGCTCGACGACGTCTTGAACCTCTCCCGCGGGATGGCCTACAAGGCCGCGCTCGCCGGGCTCGACCTCGGCGGCGGCAAGGCCGTGATCATCGGCGACCCGACCACCCTCAAGTCCGAGGCGCTGCTGCGCGCCTACGGCCGGTTCGTGCAGTCGCTGAACGGCCGCTACTACACCGCCTGCGACGTCGGCACCTACTCCGAGGACATGGACGTGGTGGCCCGGGAGTGCTCGTTCGTCACCGGGCGCACCGTCGCGCACGGCGGCGCCGGCGACTCCTCGGTGCTCACCGCGTACGGCGTGTTCCAGGGCATGCGCGCGGCGGCGCAGGTCACCTGGGGTGCCCCGACGCTGCACGGCCGCACCGTCGGCGTCGAGGGCGTGGGCAAGGTCGGCCGGCACCTGGTGCGGCACCTGGTCGAGGACGGCGCGACGGTGGTGGTCACCGACGTGAACGCCGGCGCGATCGCGGCGGTCCAGGCCGAGCACCCCGACGTACGCGCCGCCGCGGACACGTCCGCACTGCTCGCCGCCGACCTCGACGTCTACGCGCCCTGCGCGCTCGGCGGCTCGCTCTCCGACGAGGTGGTCGACACCCTGACCGCCACCGTGGTCTGCGGCGCGGCGAACAACCAGCTCGCCCACGACGGCATCGAGAAGAAGCTGCAGGACCGCGGCGTGCTCTACGCCCCGGACTACCTGGTCAACGCCGGCGGTCTGATCCAGGTGGCCGACGAGCTCGAGGGCTTCTCGTTCGAGCGCGCCCAGCAGCGCGCCGAGAAGATCTTCGACGCCACCCTGCGGGTGTTCACGCTGGCCGACGCCGAGGGGGTTCCCCCGGCGGTCGCCGCGGACCGGCTCGCCGAGCGCCGGATGGCCGAGGTCGGCCGGCTGCGCGGGCTCTGGCTGCGCTGAGCGACCTCGCGACGCGCCCGGCCCACGACACGCTCGTGGTCCGGGCGCGCTCGTAACGCCGAGGTGCGGCTGGTGTCGGAGTGCTGGAGCGACCGGTGAGTCAGTCGCGGCGGGACTCGGAGTAGTCCGCCCAGTCGTCGTACTCGTCGGCGGTGTCGTCCGGCTCGTTGCCGTTGTCCGCCTTGTCGCCATGCAGCTCTTGCGCCAGCGCGCCGAAGTCCGTCTCGTGGGTGCGGTACTTCAGATCGCGGGCGACCTTCGTCTGCTTGGCCTTCGCTCGGCCGCGCCCCATAGGGTCGACCCCCTCGCACTCATGGCCGGAGTCACGTCTACCCGTGCCCCGGCGGGTCGTCACACGACCGCGAGGACGGATCCGGCGTGCGTCCGGTCGCTCCGTTGGTTTCTCGTGGTCCCAACGGTACCCGCCCCGAGCCTGTTCCCGCACATCCGGGTCCGATTCGTCGGGCGTCATTCGCTACGGGAGAACCCACGGATCCCAGGGTCACCACCCGGGGTGCTGCCCCCGGAGCGTGACGGTGCCCGGCGAGCCCGGGTCGCCGGTGCCGACCTCGCCGCAGGCCCAGGCGCGGACACCGTGGCCGTCGAGCAGGCTGAGCGCCTCGTCGACGGCGTCGGGCGGCAGCAACGCGACCATGCCGACGCCGCAGTTCAGGGTCCGCTCGAGGTCGGGCTGGTCCACCTCGCCGACCCGTCTGACCAGGTCGAAGACCGGCTGCGGGACCCAGGTGCCGCGGTCGATCGTGGCGACCACGCCCTCGGGGAGCACCCGCTCCAGGTTCGCGGCCAGGCCGCCGCCGGTGACGTGCGACATCGCGTGCGTCGGCGTACGCCGGGCCAGGTCGAGGCACGCCTTGGCGTACACCCGGGTCGGCTCGAGGAGCTCCTCGCCGAGCGTGCGGCCGAGCTCGTCGACGTCCCGGTCGAGGGACCAGCCGGCGCCGGCGTCGGAGAGCAGCACGTGGCGGACCAGGGAGTAGCCGTTCGAGTGCAGCCCGCTGGACGCCATCGCCACCACCACGTCACCCGGCTCCACGCGGCCCGCCCCGAGCAGGTCGCCGGCCTCGACGACCCCGGTGGTCGAGCCGGCCACGTCGTACTCGTCGGGGCCGAGCAGGCCCGGGTGCTCCGCGGTCTCGCCGCCGATCAGCGCACAGCCGGCCTGCACGCAGGCCTCGGCGATGCCCTGCACGATCGACGCGATCCGCTCCGGGACCACCCGGCCGGTGGCGATGTAGTCGGTGAGGAACAGCGGCTCCGCGCCGCACACCACCAGGTCGTCGACGAGCATGCCGACCAGGTCGAACCCGATCGTGTGGTGCACGTCGAGCGCCTGCGCGATCGCCACCTTGGTGCCGACGCCGTCCGCGGAGGTGGCCAGCACCGGCTGGTGCATCTCCTTGAGCCGGGTGGCGTCGAACAGGCCGGCGAACCCGCCGATCCCGCCGAGCATCTCCGGGCGGCGGGCCTTGTCGACCCACACCTTCATCAGCTCGACGGCCTTGTCGCCCGCGTCGATGGAGACGCCCGCGGCCTCGTACGTCGCGCCGCTCGGCCCGCTCGGGTGGGTCATCTCGCTCCTGGGGTCGGTCGTCAGGGCCGGTCGAGGGCGTCGCCCGCGCCGCCACCGGTCAACGAGGCGGCCAGCCCGTCGACGTCGGTGACCTCGGGCACGAGCTCGAGCAGGTGCTTGCCGAGGTGCTCCGGGTCGGGCAGCGCCACTGGGTAGACCCCGTCGAAGCACGCGGTGCAGAGCTTGCGCTGCGGCACGTTGGTGGCCTCGACGAGCTGCTCGAGGGAGATGTAGCTCAGCGAGTCGGCGCCGATGGAGCGGGCGATCTCGTCGGAGCTCAGCCCGTTGGCGATCAGCTCGGCGCGGGTCGGGAAGTCGATGCCGTAGAAGCACGGCCACTTCACCGGCGGCGACGAGATCCGCACGTGCACCTCGCGAGCACCGGCCTCGCGCAACATCCGGACCAGCGCGCGCTGGGTGTTCCCGCGCACGATCGAGTCGTCGACGACGACCAGCCGCTTGCCCTCGATGACGTCGCGCAGCGGGTTGAGCTTGAGCCGGATGCCGAGCTGCCGGATGGTCTGCGACGGCTGGATGAAGGTGCGGCCGACGTAGGAGTTCTTGACCAGGCCGGTGCCGTAGGGGATGCCGCTGGCCTCGGCGTACCCGATCGCGGCGGGGGTGCCGGACTCGGGCACCGGCATCACCAGGTCGGCGTCGGCGGGGTACTCCCTGGCGAGCCGGCGGCCGATCTCGACGCGGACGCTGTGCATCCGCTGGTCGTTCATCAGCGTGTCGGGACGGGCCAGGTAGACGAACTCGAACAGGCAGTGCTTGGGGTCCGCCTCCGCGAAGTGCCGGCTGCGCAGCCCGTCCTCGTCGATCGCGACCAGCTCGCCGGGCTCGACCTCGCGGATGAACGACGCGCCGACGATGTCCAGCGCCGCGGTCTCCGAGGCGACCACCCAGCCACGCTCGAGCCGGCCGAGCACGAGGGGGCGGATGCCCTGCGGGTCGCGGGCGGCGTACAGGGTGTTCTCGTCCATCCAGACGAACGAGAACGCGCCGCGCAGGCCGGGCAGCACCTGGACGGCGTTCTCCTCGAGGCTCATGTCGGGGTGGTGCGCGAGGAGCGCGGTGACCAGGCTGGTGTCGTTGGTCGGGGCGGGCGCGTTCTTCAGCGGCAGGTCGAGCTCGCCGAAGGCCGTGGACAGCCCGGACACGCGCCGCATCAGCTCGTGGGTGTTGGTCAAGTTGCCGTTGTGTGCCAGCGCGATGGAGCCGGTCTCGGTCGGACGGAACGTCGGCTGCGCGTTGTGCCAGGTGCTGGCGCCGGTCGTGGAGTACCGCGCGTGGCCGACCGCGATGTGCCCCTTGAGCGACTCCAGGGTGGCCTCGTCGAAGACCTGCGACACCAGCCCCATGTCCTTGAAGACCAGGATCTGCCGGCCGTTGCTGACCGCGATGCCGGCGGACTCCTGGCCGCGGTGCTGCAGCGCGTAGAGACCGTAGTAGGTCAGCTTGGCGACGTCCTCGCCCGGCGCCCACACCCCGAACACGCCACAGGCGTCCTGGGGGCCGAGGTCGTGGGGGTCGAGGGCCGTGGTGAGCTTCCCGTCACCACGCTTGCCGCTGCGAGGCCTGCTGGGTCCGGAGTCCTGGGCGGGCACGTCCACGAGTGTACGGGCGCGGGTCTGCGTGGGCCGAATCCGCGCCCGCCGCCCCGCCGCTGGTTGAGGTGCGAACGAAGTGAGCCTCGAGACCGGGGCCGGTTTCGGGGCTCGCCCAGCGGCTCGCACCTCACCCAGCGGGCTGCGCCAAGTTGTGCAAGAGGAGGGCCTCGGCGACGCAGACCCGCTCGAACTCGGCGAGGTGCAGGCCCTCGTTGGCGCCGTGGGCGCGGGTGTCGGGGTCCTCGACGCCGGTGACCAGCACCGCGGCGTCGGGGTAGGCCTCGTTGAACGCCGCGATGAACGGGATCGAGCCGCCGACGCCCTGGTCGACGGGCTCCACGCCGTCCCAGGCGTCGCGGAACGCCGCCCGCGCCGCGTCGTACGCCGGGCCGGTGGCGTCGATCTGGGTGGGCTCGCCGCGCTCGCCCGCGGTGAAGGTCAGCTGCGCCCCCCACGGCACGTGCGCCTGCAGGTGCTCCTCGAGCGCCTTCATCGCGCTCTCTGAGCTGTCGCCGGGAGCGAGCCGGACCGAGATCTTCGCGCGCACGGCCGGGATCAGCGTGTTGCTGGCGTCGGCGGTGCGGGTGACGTCCATGCCGATGGTGGCGATCGCGGGCTTGGTCCACAGCCGCTCGACGACCGAACCGGAGCCGATCAGCTCGACCCCCTCGGTGACCCCGGACTCGCGACGGAGCCGGTCGAGGGGGTACTCCACGTCGGCGGCCGGGCCGGCGTGCAGGCCCTGGACCGCGACGTTGCCCTCGTCGTCGTGCAGGGAGGCGAGCACCCGCACCATCGCGGTCATCGCGTCGGGGATCAGCCCGCCCCACATGCCGGAGTGCACGGCGTGGTCGAGTGTGCGCACCTCGACGAAGCAGTCGACCAGGCCGCGCAGGCTGGTGGTCAGCGCGGGCTCGCCGATGTCCCAGTTGCCGGAGTCGGCGATCACGATCACGTCGGCGGCGAGCAGGTCGCGGTGCTGGTCGAGGAACGCCTCGAGCGTCGGCGACCCGACCTCCTCCTCGCCCTCGACGAGCACGGTCACGCCGACCGGCAGCGCGTCGCCGTGCGCGCGGATCGCGGCGAGGTGCGCGGCGATGCCGGCCTTGTCGTCGGCGGCGCCGCGCCCGTAGAGCCGGTCGCCGCGCTCGGTGGGCTCGAACGGCGGGCTGTCCCACAGGTCCGGGTCGCCGACCGGCTGCACGTCGTGGTGGGCGTAGAGCAGCACCGTCGGCGCGCCCTCGGGCGCGGGCCGGCGCGCGACCACGGCGGGGGCGCCCTCGGCCGCGGTCAGGATCTGCACGTCGTCGAAGCCCTCGGCACGGAACAGGTCAGCGGTCGCCTCGGCGGAGCGGCGTACGTCGTCCTTGCGGGCCGGGTCGGCGCTCACCGAGGGGATCCGCACCAGCGCCTCGAGGTCGGCGCGCACGGAGGGCATCACGTCGCGCACCGCGGCACGCAGCTCGTCGGGGGTCTTCGCAGCGGTCATGCGCCAGAGCCTAGGGCGGCGGGATGGCTACCCGACGAGCGGGAGCAGCGGTGACAGGTCGGACCGCTCGCCGGACGCGGTGAGCCGGGAGTCGCGCTCGGCCTCCTGCCAGTCGAGGTCGCCGATCGCCAGCGCGATCCAGGTGGGCGCGTCGAGCTCGACGACGGCCGGCGGGGTGCCTCGGGTGTGCCGGGTGCCGGCGACCGCCTGGGCCACGGCGTACGGCGGCACCCGGACCTCGACGGCGCCGCCCGGAGCCTTCGTGACCAGCAGCGCCAGCAGGTGCTTGGTGAGCAGCCGGAGGTCGTCGCCGTCCGCCGCACCGGCCCGGAACCGCTCCAGCGCGGGGCCCACCACGGCGGGGTCGGCGGGGCGGAGGCGGACGGGCACCGGCTCATTCTGGCGCGGGCCGCCGACGCGGACACGCCGGCGTGTCGGTGCCAGGGATTCCTGCCGACTCCTGTTACGTTTGGGGATTTTGAGATTAGAGTGACTCCTGCTTCCCCGACGAGCAGGAGCCCCCCATGCGACCCCGCCCGCCCCGACGTCTCGCCCGACTGGCCGCGGCCACGGTGCTCGCCACCGTGGCGAGCAGCCTCCTCGCCGCCCCGGCCTCGGCCGCCACGGTGGTGACCCCCGGCAGCTTCACCGGCTACGGCTTCGACCAGTGCACGGCGCCGACCCAGCGCGCCATGGACGCCTGGCTGACCGGCTCGAAGTACTGGGCGGTGGGCATCTACATCTCCGGCGCCTCGCGCGGCTGCCGCAGCCAGCCGAACCTCTCCTCCACCTGGGTGCGCACCCAGCACGCGAAGGGCTGGCGGCTGCTGCCGATCACGCTCGGACCGCAGGCGTGGTGCACCACCCGGGAGCGGTACCTGCACCAGGTCCGGATCAGCCCGAGCCGCACCGACAGCTACGGCAAGGCCCGTCAGCAGGGCGCGGCGGAGGCGTCCAAGACCGTCGCCGCGGCCACCCGGCTGGGCATCGGAAAGCGCAGCACGCTCTGGTACGACATCGAGGCCTTCGACACCACCCGGACCGACTGCCGCGAGTCGGCGCTCACGTTCCTGTCCGCGTGGAGCAACCGGCTGCACACGCTCGGCTACGTGTCCGGCGTGTACTCCAGCGCCGCGTCCGGCATCAAGATGCTCGACAACGCGCGGATGAACCGCCCCGGCCGGTTCCGGATGCCCGACCGGATCTGGATCGCCGACTGGAACGGCCGCGCGGACGTGCGCACCTCCTACATCGGCAACACCGGCTGGATGCCGCACAAGCGGGTGCACCAGTACCGCGGCGGTCACAACGAGACGCACGGCGGCGTCACCATCAACGTCGACAGCAACTGGCTCGACCTCGGTCGCGGCTCGACGCTGGCCGCGGAGCCCCGGCACTGCGCCGGTGCGGCGACGTACAACTTCGCGCGGTACCCGGCGCTGCGCTCCGGCAGCACCGGCTCCGTGGTGAAGGCGCTGCAGTGCCTGCTGCGGACGAAGGGCGTCTACCGGGGCGCCGTCGACGGCGTGTACGACGCCGAGGTGGGCCGGGCGGTCAGCGCCTACCGGGTGCGTCGCGGGTTCTCCGCGAGCACGTCGATGTCGGTGAACACCTGGGTCGCGCTGCTCTCGGCCGGCGACGACCCGCTGATGAAGTACGGCGCCGCCTCGGTCGCCGTGCGCCGGTTGCAGCGGGCCCTCAACGCCGCGGACGCGGCGGGACTGCGGATCGGCGGGGTGTTCGAGGGCAGCACCACCGCCGCGGTGAAGAGGTACCAGCGCGACCACCGGATGCCCGCCACCGGCGTGGTCACCTCGTCGCTGTGGAACCGGCTGTTCCACGGGGTGCGGTGACCCCGCTGGTTGAAGCCGAGGGCTACCCCTCGCCTCGAAACCAGGCTGGTTTCGAGGCTCGCCTCACGGCTCGCACCTCAACCAGCGGCGGCGTCAGCCGGCGGCGGGGGCGTCGAGGGCGGCGGGAAGGGTGGCCGACCAGGCCGCCCGCAGCTCGCCCAGCGGCACCGAGAACTGCCCCTGCACGTCGAGCACGGCGTCGTCCCCGGTGCCGTCGGTGACCCCGATGCGCTGGTGCGCGAAGCCGCGGGCGGTGCACATGTCGGTGAACCGCACCTCCTCCGACCGCGGCACCGCCACGATCGCCCGCGCCGTCGACTCGCTGAACAGCGCCACGAACGGGTCGAGGTCGTCGGGCAGCCAGACCCGGGCGCCGACCCCGTTGCGCAGGCAGGACTCCACGAGCGCCTGGGCCAGCCCGCCGTCGGAGAGGTCGTGCGCCGCGTCGACGAGCCCGTCGCGCGAGGAGTTGACCAGGATGTCGGCGAGCTCCTTCTCGGCCGCCAGGTCCACCAGCGGCGGCGTGCCGCCGAGGTGCCCGTGCACGACGTGCGCCCACTCCGAGCCGGCCAGCTCGTCGCGGGTGGCGCCCAGGAGGTAGACCTGCTGACCCTCGGCGACGAAGCCCGAGGGCGTACGCCGGTCGACGTCGTCGATCACGCCGAGCACGGCGACCACGGGGGTCGGCAGGATCGCGGTGTCGCCGGTCTGGTTGTAGAGGCTGACGTTGCCGCCGGTGACCGGGATGCCCAGCGCCTGGCAGCCGTCGGCCAGCCCCCGGGTGGCCTCGGCGAACTGCCACATCACCCCCGGGTCCTCCGGGGACCCGAAGTTCAGGCAGTCGCTGACCGCGAGCGGCCGGGCGCCGGTCGTCGCGACGTTGCGGTAGGACTCCGCGAGCGCGTGCTGCGCACCGGCGTACGGGTCGAGCTTGGCGAACCGGCCGTTGCAGTCGGTGGCCACCGCGACGCCGAGGCCCGAGTCGGCGTCGACGCGGACCATGCCGGAGTCCTCCGGCTGCGCGAGCGCGGTGTTGCCGAGCACGTAGCGGTCGTACTGGTCGGTGATCCAGGCCTTGTCGCAGAGGTTCGGCGAGGCGACCAGCCGGAGCAGGGTGTCGCGGAGCCCCTCGCCGGTCGACGGGCGGGCCAGCCCGGCACCGGTGTCGGCCTGCAGGGCGTCCATCCAGCCCGGGCGCTCGAACGGCCGGTGGTACGTCGGGCCGTCGTGCGCCACCGAGCGCGGGGGCACGTCGACGACCGTCTCGCCGTGCCACTCGATGGTCAGCCGGCCGGAGTCGTTGACCTCGCCGACGACGGTGGCGTCGACGTCCCACTTCTCGCAGATCTCCAGGAAGCGCTTGACGTTCGCCGGCTCGACGACCGCCATCATCCGCTCCTGCGACTCCGACATCAGGATCTCCTCGGGCGCCAGCGTGGAGTCGCGCAGCGGCACCTTGTCGAGCCACACGTGCATGCCGCCGTCGCCTGCCGACGCGAGCTCGGAGGTCGCGCAGGACAGCCCGGCTCCACCGAGGTCCTGGATGCCGACCACGAGCTCCTCGGCGAACAGCTCGAGCGTGCACTCGATCAGCAGCTTCTCCTGGAAGGGGTCGCCGACCTGCACGCTCGGCCGCTTCGCCGGACCGGTCGACTCGAAGGTCTCCGAGGCGAGCACCGAGACGCCGCCGATGCCGTCGCCGCCGGTCTTCGCGCCGTAGAGGATCACCTGGTTGCCCTCGCCCGATGCCTTCGCGAGGTGGAGCTGCTCGTGGCGCATCACGCCGACGCAGAGCGCGTTGACCAGCGGGTTGCCGGCGTACGACGCGTCGAACACCGCCTCGCCCCCGATGTTCGGCAGCCCGAGGCAGTTGCCGTAGCCGCCCACGCCGGCGACGATCCCGGGCAGCACCCGGTGGGTGTCGGGGGCGTCGAGCGGGCCGAACCGCAGCGGGTCCATCACCGCCACCGGCCGCGCGCCCATCGCCAGGATGTCGCGGACGATGCCGCCGACCCCGGTCGCGGCGCCCTGGTACGGCTCGACGTACGACGGGTGGTTGTGCGACTCGACCTTGAAGGTGACCGCGTAGCCGTCACCGATGTCGACGACGCCGGCGTTCTCGCCGATGCCGACCATCAGGTGCTCACGCATCTCGTCGGTGACCTTCTCGCCGAACTGGCGCAGGTGCACCTTCGACGACTTGTAGGAGCAGTGCTCGCTCCACATCACGGAGTACATCGCCAGCTCGGAGCTGGTCGGCCGGCGGCCGAGGATCTCCCGGATGTTGGCGTACTCGTCGGGCTTGAGGCCGAGCTCGGACCAGGGCTGGTCGTGGTCGGGCGTCGTGCTGGCGGTCTCGACGGTGTCGAGGTGCGGGCGCTGCTCGGTCAACGCGGCGGTCTCCGGTTCAGGGCGACGAGCGATCGGGACGCGCTCAATCTACCCGGGCCGACGAGCGGGTACGGCGCACGGTCCACCTGTGAATCCGTGCCGGGATGTTTACCTTCGGGCCGGTGCGTGTGACCGTAAGCGGATGGACCGTCGTACCCTCCTGCGGGCCGGGCTGCTGACCCCCGCCGCCGCCACCGTTCCCCTCGTCACCGCGGCCCCCGCCGAGGCGGCTCCCCGGGTCACCCGCACCCTCGCGCGCGGACTCGACACCCCCTGGAACATCGCGTTCCTGCCCAGCGGGCACGCGCTGGTCACCGAGCGCGACACCGGCTGGGTCACCCTGGTCCGGCGTACCGGCGGCAAGCACCGGATCCGGCAGCTGGCGATCCACCACGAGGGCGAGTCCGGGCTGCTCGGGCTGGCGCTGCACCCGAGCTTCGCGTCGAACCGGCTGGTCTACGCCTACCTGACCAGCGCGACCGACAACCGGGTGGTGCGGATGCGCTACAGCGGCGGCGCGCTGAGCGCTCCGGAGCCGATCGTCACCGGTATCCCGAGCAACTCGATCCACAACGGCGGCGGGCTGGCGTTCGGGCGCAGCGGTCGCCTCTACATCTCCACCGGCGACGCGGGCGTCGCGGAGAACGCGCAGAACCGCGGCTCGCTGTCGGGCAAGATCCTCCGGGTCACCTCCGCGGGTGCGCCGGTCGCGGACAACCCGTTCGGCAGCCGGGTGTGGACGTTCGGGCACCGCAACCCGGAGGGCATCACGTTCGGGCCGGGCGGGCACCTGTGGGCCAGCGAGTTCGGCCAGAACACCTTCGACGAGCTGAACCACATCGTCCGCGGTCGCAACTACGGCTGGCCGCGGGTCGAGGGCCGCGACGGGCCCGGCGGCTTCACCGACCCGCTCACCCAGTGGCACCCCGAGAACTGCTCCCCCAGCGGCATCGCGGTCACCCGCGACCGCGCCTGGATCGGCGCGCTGCGCGGCCAGTGCCTGTGGTCGGTGGTGCTCACCGGACCGAACCGCGGCCGGCGCGCTCGCTTCTTCCTGCGCCGGTTCGGCCGGATCCGGTCGGTCGCGAAGGCGCCCGACGGGTCGCTGTGGATCGGCACCTCCAACCGCGACGGACGCGGCACCCCGGCCCAGGCCGACGACCGGATCCTGCGGATCGCACTCTGACGGAATCCGCCGGCCGCGCGCCGCGTTGCCGCCTGGCATGACCCGCCTGCCGACGACCGTGCCGACGACCGTGCCGCTGTCCGTGCTCGACCTCTCGCCGATCCCGTCCGGGCGGCCGGCGTCCTCGGCGCTGCACGACACGGTGGCGCTGGCGCAGGCCGCCGAGTCCTACGGGTACCAGCGCTTCTGGCTCGCCGAGCACCACAACATCGGCAGCGTCGCGAGCAGCGCGCCGATGGTGATGATCGCGACGGTGGCGGCGGCGACGTCGACGATCCGGGTGGGCAGCGGCGGGATCATGCTGCCCAACCACGCGCCGCTCGCGGTCGCCGAGTCGTTCCGGGTGCTCGAGGGCCTGCACCCGGGCCGCATCGACCTCGGCCTCGGCCGCGCGCCGGGGACCGACCAGCTCACGGCGTACGCGCTGCGGCGGGGGCGGGTCGAGGCCGACGAGTTCCCCCAGCAGTTCGCCGAGCTGCTCGCGTACGTCGACGGCTTCCCCGACGACCACCCGTTCCGGCCGCTGCGCGCGATCCCCGACGACGTACCGCTGCCGCCGATCTGGATCCTCGGCTCCTCGCTGTACGGCGGGCGGGCGGCTGCCGCGTTCGGGACCGGCTTCGCGTTCGCCGGGCACTTCGGGTCGGCCGACCCGCAGGAGGCGGTGGCCGGCTACCGCGACCACTTCGAGCCCTCCGACCGGCTCGGCGAGCCGCGGGTCATCCTGGGCGTCGCCGCGATCGTCGCGGAGACCGAGGAGCGCGCGGAGGCGCTCGCGAGGGCGAACGACCTGGCCATGGTCAGGTTGATGCAGAACCGGCCGGGGCCGGTGCCCACCGCCGAGGAGGCGGCCGCGCACGACTGGACCGAGCAGGAGCTGGCGCTGGCCGCGCAGCGCCGGCGGTTCACCTCGGTGGGCACCCCCGAGCAGGTGCGCGACGACCTCGAGCGGCGCCGGACCTACGCGGTCGCCGACGAGCTGGTGGTGACCACGCAGGTGCACGACCCCGCCGAGCGGCGGCTGTCCTACGAGCTGCTCGCCAAGGCGTACACCACCCCCGCTGGTTGAGGTGCGAGTGAAGCGACCCTCGAAACCAGCGGGTGACGTGGTCTCGAGGCTCGCGGCGGGCCGCTCGCACCTCAACCAGCGGAAGGGTGCGTCGCGAAGTACTCCTCGCGCACGAACTTCGGCACGCACATCGCCCACGCGTCGGTGACCAGCTCGGTCATCTCGTCGACGTCGATCGCGTCGAGGCGGACGACCACCCAGTTGTAGCGGAGGTCGCCGGTGCCGGGCATCTGGAACTTGTCGGGCTCCGACTCCACGAGGGCGGCCCGCTGCTCCTTGGGGAACCCGAAGCCCATCAGCGTCTCGTCGCGCGAGAACGCGACGTACACCAGCTGCTTGACCCGGAACTTCACCCGGTCGCGGATCAGGTGCTCGGTGGTCCGCGGCAGGGTCAGCGCCAGTCGGCGGACGTCCTCGACGGTGACCACCGGGTCAGCATCGCACCGGCCGCCGACGGCTCAGCCGACGAGCGCCTCGACCAGCCGGAAGAAGCCGAGCCCGTCGGTGCCCGGCCCGAAGCCCGCCTCCACGGCGTGCTCCGGGTGCGGCATCAGCCCGACGACGTTGCCGCGCTCGTTGCGGATCCCGGCGATGTCGCGCATCGAGCCGTTGGGGTTCACCTCGAGGTACCGGGCCACCACCCGGCCGTCGCCCTCGATCCGGTCGAGGGTGTCCCGGTCGGCGACGAAGCAGCCCTCGCCGTTCTTCAGCGGTACGACGATCTCCTGGCCGACCTCGTACGACGACGTCCACGGCGTGGCCGTGCTCTCGATGCGCAGCCGCTGGTCGCGGCAGACGAACTTCTGGTGGTCGTTGCGGATCAGCGCCCCGGGCAGCAGGTGCGACTCGCAGAGGATCTGGAAGCCGTTGCAGATCCCGAGCACCGGCAGCCCGTGCCCGGCGCCGGCGACCACCTCGGTCATGATCGGCGAGAACCGGGAGATCGCGCCGCAACGCAGGTAGTCGCCGTACGAGAAGCCGCCGGGCAGCACCACCGCGTCGACGCCCTGCAGGTCGTGGTCGCGGTGCCAGAGCGCGACCGCCTCGTGGCCGGCGACCCGGACCGCGCGGCGCGCGTCGACGTCGTCGAGCGACCCGGGGAAGGTGACGACCCCGACCCTCACTGCGCGTTCTCCTCGACGTGCACCTCGAAGTCCTCGATGACCGGGTTGGACAGCAGCGTCTCGGCGATCGTGCGGACCTCGGCCAGCCGCGCCTCGGTCACCTCGCCGACCTCGAGCTCGAAGCGCTTGCCCTGGCGGACGTCGGAGATGCCCTCGAAGCCGAGCCGCGGCAGCGCGCCCTGCACCGCCTTGCCCTGCGGGTCGAGGATCTCGGGCTTGAGCATGACGTCGACGACGACACGGGCCACCGGGGGCTCCTTGCGGTGGGGGGACGGGGGCGCGCCCAGTCTAGAAGCGCCGGCCGGTCAGCCGCTCGTAGGCCTCGATGTAGCGCGACCGGGTGCGCTCGACCACCGCGTCGGGCAGCGGCGGCGGCGCCTCGCCCGAGGCGCGGTCCCAGCCGCTGGCCGGCGAGAGCAGCCAGTCGCGCACGATCTGCTTGTCGTACGCCGGCTGCGCGTGGCCCGGCTCCCACTCGTCGGCCGGCCAGAACCGCGACGAGTCGGGAGTGAGCACCTCGTCGGCCAGCACCACGGTGCCGTCGGCGCGGCGGCCGAACTCCAGCTTGGTGTCGGCGAGCAGGATGCCCTTGGTGCGGGCGGTCTCCTCGGCGGTCGCGTAGACGCTCAGGGTCAGGTCGCGCAGCCGCGCGGCGTGGTCGGCACCGATCCGCGCCGCCACCGCGTCGTACGAGACGTTCTCGTCGTGGTCGCCGAGCGCGGCCTTGGTGGCCGGGGTGAAGATCGGCTCGGGCAGCCGGCTGCCGTCCTCGAGCCCGGCGGGCAGCGGGATGCCGCAGACCTCGCCCGTCGCGCGATAGTCGACCAGCCCGGAGCCGGCGAGGTAGCCGCGGGCCACGCACTCGACCGGGTACATGTCCAGCGGCTCGCAGACCACCGCGCGGTCCTTGACCGAGGCGGGTACGTCGGTGGAGACGACGTGGTTCGGCACCAGGTCGGCGAGCTGCTCGAACCACCACAGCGACATCTGCGTGAGCACCGCGCCCTTGTCGGGGATCCGGGTCTCCAGGACGTAGTCGAACGCAGAGATGCGGTCGCTGGCCACCATCAGCAGCTGCCCGTCCGGGAGCTGGTACAGGTCGCGGACCTTCCCCGAGTGCACGTGCTCGGCACCCTCGATCGGCGGGGCGGCCGGGATCCCGTGCGCGTCGCTCATGGCCGCGATCGTACTGACCCCTGTGGGACGGTGGTGGGGCGCACACGGAGACCAGCCGGAAGGAGTGGACGGCGGATGGCGGAGTCGGCCGAGGAGGTCTACGCACGAGTGGTCGCGCAGGTCGGCGAGGGCGGCCGCCTGCCGATGCCGCCGGTCGAGGAGTGGGACATCTTCCCGTGGGAGGGGGAGCTGGTGCCCAAGGTCGTGGGGCCGCCGCTCGACGCGGAGGCGCCGCGGTGGGGCGAGGGTGACAAGCCGTGCCACTGCGCGACCCAGGAGCTGCCGGACCACCCGATCTGGCGCAACGAGCGGTGGGTGGTGTCGACGACCGACGGCCCGACCGGGATGCCGCTGATGTGCTTCCTGCACCCGGTCGAGCACCAGGACCTGCACGAGCTCGACGACGAGATGGCCGGCGAGCTCGGGCAGATCACCGTCTGGCTGCACCGGATCATGGCGCGGCTGACGAACATCGGCCGGGTGCACGTCTGCAAGTGGGGCGACGGCGGCAGCCACCTGCACCTGTGGTTCATCGCCCGGACCGCCCGCCTCCCGCACATCCTCGGCAGCATGGCGGTGGAGTGGAACGAGATGCTGCCGCCGGGTCCGGAGGACGTCTGGCGCGACGACGTACGCCGGGTGGCGGCGAAGCTCGCGTCGCACGACGGGCGCGCCCTCGTCTGAGAGATTTCTTCTCGGGAGCTGTCGAGAACGGCGGGTCACCGGCGTCGGACCAGTGACAACCGCCCACGGAGGAGGATCCCCATGAAGTACGTGCTGATGTTCTGCGACACCCCGGCCCTCTACGACGAGGTCGACCCGGCCGACGCCAAGGCCACCTACCAGGAGGTCTTCGACTGGTTCGGCGAGCACCACGCCGCGGGCCGGATCGCCGACGGTGGCGCCGAGCTGCAGCCGGTGACCACGGCGACCACCGTCAAGTCCGGCGGGGACGGCCCGGTCGTCGTCGACGGGCCGTTCAGCGAGGCGAAGGAGGTCGTCGGCGGGTTCACCGTCGTCGACGTTCCCGACCTCGACGCCGCGCTGGCGATGGCCCGCACCTGGCCGCCGCTGAAGTACCCCGGCGTCTCCGTCGAGGTCCGCCCGAGCGTGGACCACAGCGGCGACATGTGAGACCGGCATGAGCCCGACCGCGGACGCCGCGCTCGCCGCGGCGATCCGCGCGGAGGCGGGCTCGATCGTCGCGTCCCTGCACCGTCTCGTCGGTGACTTCGACGTCGCCGAGGAGGCGGTGCAGGACGCCGTCGTCGAGGCACTGCGGTCCTGGCGCACCGACGGCATCCCGGACCGGCCCGGCGCATGGCTGCAGGTGGCCGCGCGCCGCAACGCGCTCGACCGGCTGCGCAGCCGGCAGCGCTACGAGAAGGCCCTCGGCCGGCTCCGGGAGGGCATCGCCCGGGAGAGCGCGCCGCCCGACGCCGCGGACGACCGGCTGCCGCTGCTGTTCGGGTGCTGCCACCCGGCGCTGGCCGTCGAGGCCCGGCTGGCGCTGACGCTGCGGGCGGTGGTCGGCCTGACCACCGCCCAGATCGCCCGGGCGTTCCTGGTCTCCGAGCAGACGCTCGCCCAGCGGATCGTGCGGGCGAAGCGCAAGATCGTCGACGCCGGCATCCCGCTGACGATGCCCGCCCCGGAGGACCGCGCCGAGCGGCTCGACGACGTCCTGACCGTGGCGTACCTGATGTTCAACGAGGGCTTCGTGTCCACGGCCGGCGAGCACGGCGACGACCGCGACCTCGCCGACGACGCGCTGTGGCTGGCCGGCCTGGTCGCCACCTCGCTCCCCGACGAGCCGGAGGCGCTCGGGCTGCTCGCGCTGCTCACCTTCCAGCACGCCCGGCAGCCGGCCCGGTTCGCCGACGACGGGTCGCTGGTGCTGCTGGAGCGGCAGGACCGCGGCCGGTGGGACCGGGCGCTGATCGACCAGGCGGACCGGGTCCTCGAGCGGGCCGCCGGCCAGCACCGCCCCGGCCGCTTCCAGCTGCAGGCCGCCATCGCCGGCTGCCACGCGTCGGCCGGTTCCTTCGAGGGGACCGACTGGCTGCAGATCCTGGTCCTCTACGACATGCTCCTCGCCCACGACGCGTCGCCCGTGACCCGGCTGAACCGGGCGGTGGCGGTGGCCCGGGTGTGGGGCCCGGGCCGGGCGCTCGCGGACGTCGAGCCGCTCGCCGACGAGCTCGACGGGTACCACCTGTTCCACGCCACCCGGGCCGCCCTGCTGCGCGAGCTCGACCGCCGTACCGAGGCCGACGAGGCGGACGCCCGCGCCCTCGCCCTCACCCACAACCCCGCCGAGCGGAACCTGCTCCGCGCCCGCCTGGACGGGTAGTCCGTGTCAGTTGGCAGGTGGTGACCGCTCGAAAACCTGCCAACTGACACGGACTACCCGGGATTCGGGGCGTGGAAAGGGCCGGGCCCGACGGCCCGGCCCTCCCCCACTCGTGGGGGTCAGCGCACCGCGGCGTGGTCGTGCACCGGGTGCAGCTCCGCGGCGTGCGCGGGGCCG
>JABFXA010000352.1 GCA_013361955.1 Nocardioidaceae bacterium | reverse complement strand
CCACCGGACGGCGCAGCCGGGGCTTTCCTCCGACATTGGATACCTGTTGGTGACCCAGGGGTCACTGATACCTCTCCGACAACGGGTCGGGAGAGTGACCCAGGGGTCACTCACAACGGTCCGTTGTCGGAGGACGACGAGTCCGGCATGACACGATGAGGGCGTGGCAGAACAGCCGAGCATCTCGTACTCGATCACCGTCCGACTCGAGCTGCCCGCAGGCGGCTCCGCGATCAGCAAGCTGACCACGTGCGTCGAGGAGGCCGGCGGGATCGTCACCGCCCTCGACGTCACCGCGTCGGGCCACGACCGGCTCCGCATCGACGTCACCTGCGCCGCCTCCGACACCGCGCACGCCGACAGCATCGTCGAGGCGCTGCGCGCGATCGACGGGGTCGCCGTGCACAAGGTCTCCGACCGGACCTTCCTGATGCACCTCGGCGGCACCATCCAGATGGAGACCAAGCACCCGATCCGCAACCGCGACGACCTGTCGATGGTGTACACGCCGGGTGTCGCGCGGGTCTGCCAGGCCATCGCCGCGAACCCCGAGGACGCGCGCCGGCTGACCGTGAAGCGCAACTCCGTCGCCGTGGTCACCGACGGGTCCGCGGTGCTCGGGCTCGGCAACATCGGCCCGGCCGCGGCGCTCCCGGTGATGGAGGGCAAGGCGGCGCTGTTCAAGAGGTTCGCCGGCATCGACGCCTGGCCGCTGTGCCTGGACACCCAGGACTCCGACGCGATCGTCGAGATCGTCAAGGCGGTCTCGCCGGGCTTCGCGGGCATCAACCTCGAGGACATCTCCGCGCCGCGCTGCTTCGAGATCGAGCGCCGGCTGCGCGAGACCCTCGACATCCCGGTCTTCCACGACGACCAGCACGGTACGGCGATCGTGGTGCTGGCCGCGCTCACGAACGCGCTCCGCGTCGTCGGCAAGCAGCTCTCCGACGTACGCATCGTGATGTCCGGTGCCGGCGCCGCCGGTACGGCGATCCTGCGGCTGCTGCTCGAGGCGGGCGCGCAGGACGTGGTCGTCGCGGACGTCGACGGCGTGATCTACCGCGACCGGCCGGGCCTGCACGAGTCGCTGTTCGCGCTGGCCGAGGCGACCAACCAGCGGGGCTTCACCGGCACCCTGCGCGAGGCGGTCGAGGGCGCCGACGTGTTCGTCGGGGTGTCCGCGCCGCACATCCTCGACGGCGACGACGTGGCCCGGATGGCCAAGGAGTCGATCGTGTTCGCGCTCGCCAACCCGGTGCCCGAGATCGACCCGGGCGTGGCCCGCGAGCACGCCGCGGTCGTGGCCACCGGCCGGTCCGACTACCCGAACCAGATCAACAACGTGCTGGCGTTCCCCGGCGTCTTCCGGGGGCTGCTCGACGCGTCCGCGAACCAGATCGACGACACCCTCCTGGTGGCGGCCGCCGAGGCGATCGCGAGCGCGGTCACCGAGGCCGAGCTCAACGCGAACTACATCATCCCGAGCGTGTTCCACCACGACGTGCACACCGCGGTCGCGGCTGCGGTCCGCGCCGCCGCCGAACGGAGCAGTCGCGTGGCGACCGCCGATGTCTGAGGGGTCGACCCGGGTCGAGGCCGGCACCCTGCTGGTCGCCACCCCGTTGCTCCTCGACCCGAACTTCGACCACACCGTCGTGCTGATGCTCGACGTCGACGAGAACGGCGCGCTCGGGGTGGTGCTGAACCGGCCCTCCACGGTGAGCGTCACCGAGATCCTGCCGGAGTGGGCCGGGCTGGGCATCGGTCCCGACATGCTGTTCGCCGGCGGGCCGGTGGGCACCGACTCGGCGCTGGCGGTGGCGTCGCTGCCCGACGGGATCGACGAGCCGGTCGGCTTCCGGCGGCTGTACGACGACGTCGGCATCGTCGACCTCGACACCCCGACCGAGGTGGTCGGCCCGGCGCTGTCGGGGCTGCGGATCTTCGCCGGCTACGCCGGCTGGGGCGAGCAGCAGCTGATCGACGAGATCCGCACCGGCTCCTGGTACGTCGTCCCGTCGGCGCCCGGCGACGTGTTCGGCACCGACCCGGGCGGGCTGTGGATGCGGGTGCTGCGCCGGCAGCCGGGCGAGCTCGCCTGGGTGTCCACCCGCCCCATGGACCCCACCCTCAACTGACGTCACCACCGGTCGAGCCTGTCGGGGGCACGCGATCGGCGTTCCCGGGCTACCCTGGGGAGCGATGAGCACCGAGATGAGCCCCGGCGTCCAGACCGTCCAGGACACCCGCACCGCACCGGCCGAGACGCCGCTGGAGCCCGGCGACCACGAGCGGTTCTCGCACTACGTCGACAAGGACAAGCTCACCGAGGCGATGGTGATGGGCACCCCGGTGGTCGCACTGTGCGGCAAGGTCTGGGTGCCGAGCCGCGACCCCGAGCGCTTCCCGGTCTGCCCGGAGTGCAAGGAGGCCTGGGAGGGGCTCCCGCAAGACGACGACGACTGACCGTCCCGCGCTGACGCCTCTGCCCACCCTCGCACCCTCTCGAGAGACGTTGACCGACCACCCTGCCGTCCCGTCCCCGCCCCACGACCTCCCCGCCGCGTACCCCGACCGGGCCGCCTGGGGCACCGTCGCGAAGCTGCGCGCCTGGCAGTCCGCCGCGCTCGAGCAGTACTTCTCGACCGCGCCCCGGGACTTCCTCGCCGTCGCGACGCCCGGCGCCGGCAAGACCACGTTCGCGCTGACGGTCGCCGCCGAGCTGCTGGCCCGCCACGAGGTCGACCGGGTCACCGTCGTCGCGCCGACCGAGCACCTGAAGACGCAGTGGGCCGACGCCGCCGCCCGCGCCGGCATCCCGATCGACCCGTCGTACTCCGGGAAGAAGGGCCGCACCAGCCAGGACTACGTCGGGGTCGCGGTGACGTACGCCGGCGTGGCCAGCAACCCGCTGGCGCACCGGATCCGCACCGAGCGGTTCAAGACGCTGGTGATCCTCGACGAGGTGCACCACGCCGGTGACGCGCTGTCGTGGGGCGAGGCGGTGCGCGAGGCGTTCGACCCGGCGCGGCGCCGGCTGGCGCTGACCGGCACGCCATTCCGGTCCGACATCAACCCGATCCCGTTCGTCACCTACGCGCCCGACGGCGACGGGGTGCCGCGCAGCGTCGCCGACTACACCTACGGCTACGCGCACGCGCTGGCCGACCACGTGGTGCGGCCGGTGCTGTTCCTGGCCTACAGCGGCGATATGCAGTGGCGCACCCGCGCCGGCGACGAGGTGGCCGCGCGGCTCGGCGAGCCCCTCACCAAGGACATGACCCAGCAGGCGCTGCGCACCGCGCTCGACCCCAAGGGCTCGTGGATGCCCTCGGTGCTCGCCGCCGCCGACCGCCGGCTGACCGAGGTACGCCGGCACGTCCCCGACGCCGGTGGGCTGGTGATCGCCAGCGACCAGGACGCCGCCCGCGCGTACGCCGCCCTGCTCGGCCAGGTCGCTGGCGAGAGGCCCACGGTCGTGCTCTCCGACGAGAAGGCGGCGTCGAAGCGCATCGCGGAGTTCGCCCAGGGTGCCGGCCGCTGGATGGTCGCGGTCCGGATGGTGTCCGAGGGCGTCGATGTGCCGCGCCTGGCCGTCGGCGTCTACGCGACCACCACCGCCACGCCGCTCTACTTCGCGCAGGCCGTCGGCCGGTTCGTCCGGGCCCGCACGCGCGGCGAGACCGCGTCGGTGTTCCTGCCCTCGGTGCCGAACCTGCTCGGCTTCGCCTCCGAGATGGAGGTGGCCCGCGACCACGTGCTCGGCCGGAAGATCACCGACGAGGGCGACGTCTTCGCGGCCGAGGACGACCTGCTCGCGCAGGCGAACGCCGGCGAGGCGGCCAGCGCCGAGGAGCTCGGGTCGTTCGAGGCGATGGGGTCCGAGGCCCGCTTCGACCGCGTGCTCTACGACGGCGGCGAGTTCGGGCACGCGGGGGAGGTGCACGTCGGCTCCGAGGAGGAGATGGACTTCCTGGGCATCCCCGGTCTGCTCGAGCCCGACCAGGTCCGCGACCTGCTGCACCTGCGGCAGCGCGAGCGCGCGCAGCAGCAGCGACGTACCTCCTCGACCCCGGAGGACGTCGAGCGCGACGTGAGCACCCACGAGCAGCTGGCCGTGCTGCGGCGCGAGCTGAACGGCCTCGTCGCCGCCTGGCACCACCGCACCGGGCAGCCGCACGGCGTCACCCACGCCGCGCTGCGTAAGGAGTGCGGCGGTCCGGCGGCTGCGGTCGCCACGGCCGACCAGCTCCGTGGCCGCATCGACACCCTGCGCGGGTGGGCGGCGGAGCGCCGCTCGGGCTAGGTTCGTCGGCATGGCCGCGGAGACCTCGCAGACGCTCGACCGGGGGCTGCGGGTGCTGCACACGCTGGCCGCCTCGCCGCAGGGCCTCACCGTCACCGCGCTCGCCGCGGAGATCGGCGTCAACCGCACGGTGGTCTACCGGCTGGTCACCACCCTCGAGCAGCACGGCCTGGCCCGCCGCGACTCGCACGGCCGGCTGCACGTCGGCCTCGGCGTGCTGGCGCTCGCCCGCGGCCTGCAGCCGGTGCTCCGCGAGCTGGCCGGACCGGTGCTGCGGGCGCTCGCCGAGCGGGTCGGCTGCACGGCCCACCTGACGCTCGCCGACGGGGGAGAGGCGCTCGCGATCGCGGTGGTCGAGCCGACCTGGACCGACTACCACGTCGCCTACCGGGTCGGCGCCCGGCACCGGCTCGAGCAGGGCGCCGCCGGCAAGGCGATCCTCCTCGGCCGCGGGGAGTGGCAGGCCCCGGCCGGGTACGTCGAGACCGTCGGCGAGATCCAGTCGGGGGCCCGCGGCGTCGCGGCCCCGGTGCCCGGCGTGGAGGGCCTGGAGGCCTCGGTCGGCATCGTCTCGCTCGCTGACTTCGACATCGTCGAGGTCGGCCCGCTGGTGGTCGCGGCCGCGGCCGACGTGGCGCACCGGCTGGCCTGACCCGTTGGTCGAGGTGCGAGCGGGCTACCTCGAGACCTCAACCGGCTG
>JABFXA010000295.1 GCA_013361955.1 Nocardioidaceae bacterium | reverse complement strand
GGCGGCGCCGCCCGGACCGCCGCCCCTGGCGGCGCCGCCCGCCGAGGTGCTCGACCTGCTCCGCCACCTCGGCGTCGCGCTGTGCCGGGCCGGCGACGCCGTCAACCGGGTCACCCTGATCCTCGACGAGGTCGCCCGGGCGTACCGCGCCGAGCACGTGCACTTCTTCGTACTGCCGACGGCGGTGTTCGTGCGGCTGGGGGAGACCGGCGCGGTCGCGGTGGACTTCGCGCCGGTGAGCAGCCGCGAGCTGCGGCTCGACCAGGTGGACGCGCTCTACCGGCTCGTCGACGACATCCTCGCCGGACCGGTCGAGGTGTCCGCCGCACGCGCCCGTCTCGACGCGCTGACCATCTCCGCGCCGAGGTTCGGCGCTCCCACCCGCGTGGCCGCCACCGCCCTGCTCACCGTCGGCCTCGGCCTGCTGCTCGACCCCACCCCGATGGCGCTCCCGGCGTACCTCGTGCTGGGTTGCCTCGTGGGCGTGCTGCAGTGGTGGTCCGGCCGCGACCCGGTGCTGGCGCTGGTCCTGTCCGTGACCGCCGCGCTGACGGTGACCTGGGTGGCGTTCGAGGTGCTGTCGCCGCTTCTCGGGGTGCCGGCGGCCGAGCTGGTGATCCCGCCGCTGGTGACGCTGCTGCCGGGGGCCGCCCTGACGATGGCGACCGTCGAGCTCTCGTCGGGGTCGATGATCACCGGATCCTCGAGGCTGGTGTTCGGCCTGGAGCGACTGCTGCTGCTGTCGTTCGGGATCGCGATCGGCATCGAGGCGGCCGGGCTGCCACCTGGCAGGACGGGCACGGAGACACTCGGCCCGTGGGCTCCCTGGCTGGGCGTCCTGGTGTTCGGTGTCGGCCACTTCCTGGCGTCGTCCGGACCGAGGGGCACGCTGCCCTGGCTGCTGCTGGTGCTCTACCCGGTATACGCCGTGCAGGCGCTTTCCGGGCTCGCGCTCGGCTCGCTCGGCGCCAGCTTCGTCGCGGGCGCGGTCGTCCTCCCGGTCGCGTACGCCGTGCAGGGGCTGCTGCACGGACCGCCGGCGATGGTGACGTTCCTGCCCGCCTTCTGGCTGCTCGTGCCCGGCGCACTCGGGCTGGCCGGGGTCGCCGAGATCGTCAGCGTCGATGCGGTGTCCGGCCTCGGCGACTTCCTCAACGCGCTGCTGTCGGTCGTGAGCATCGCCGTCGGCGTGCTCGTCGGGGCCGGGGTCGCAGAGCGCGTCGGGCGGACCACGCCGACCTGGCGCGGGCTCTGAGGCCCGCTCAGCCCACCTCGCGCTCGAAGGTGATCAGGAGCCCCTCGACCCCGCCGGGCCCGACCCGGCCCTTCACGTCGGCCGACGTGATGGTGCGCAGGTGCCAGCCCTGCTCGCCGTGCTCGTTGAGGATCTTCTCGAGCTTGTCCCCGGACATCTTGCCGCCGAAGATCTTCTCCCGGACCTCGACCACCTTGTAGACGTACACGGGGAGATGGTGCGGAACCGGTGGACCTGCGTACCTCGCCCGATCCGGGGGAGCACGCAGGCGGAGGTGCCCGGTTCGCTGCTGCTTGACCGACGCGGGGTCGGTCCCGGTCGAGCGGAGGAGCAGGAGATGACGGCCTTCACCGTGTGGAAGTTCGACAACCCGGACGGGGCCACCGAGGCCGCCGTCGCGCTCAAGCAGGCCGCCGCCGAGGGACTGGTCAAGGTGATGGACCACGCGGTGGTCAGCTGGCCCGAGGGCGCGGACCGGCCGAGCACCACGCACGGCCACGAGGAGACCTGGCGCGGCGGCGGCTGGGGAGCCCTGTGGGGCCTGCTGGTGGGCACCCTGTTCTTCGTCCCGGTGGTCGGCGGCGTGGCCGGCGCGGCGATCGGCGCGATCAGCAAGGCCACCCAGGACTCGGGGATCACCAAGGAGCAGCTCGAGACGATCCGCACCCAGATCACCGCGGGCACCTCGGCACTGTTCGCGGTGACCGAGAACGCCGACCTCGACCGGCTCGGCGACCGGCTGAAGATGCACAGCACGCTCGTCGCCACCAACCTGACCGAGGCCGAGCGCGCGGTGCTGATCGAGACCTTCGGCGGCACCGACACGAGCCACTCCTCGCCGACCTCCTGAGGAGCGACGATGATCCGGGTGCTCGACGACATGCCGCCGGGGACCGTCGGCGTGGAGGCGGTCGGGAAGGTCACCGCCGACGACTACCGCGACGTGCTGGGCCCGGTCGTGCAGGACGCGCTGGCCCGCAAGGACGTCCGGCTGCTCTACGTGCTCGGCAAGGAGTTCGACTCCTACGCCCCGAGTGCCGCGTGGGAGGACACCAAGCTCTGGGCCGGTCACCTCAAGGGCTGGAAGAAGGTCGCGGTGGTCTCCGACGCCGACTGGCTCGAGCACAGCGTGAAGGCGTTCGCGTGGCTGGTCCCGGGCGACATCAAGGTGTTCGAGACCGACGAGGTCCAGGAGGCCAAGCGCTGGCTCGTCGACCTCGACGACGATGACGACGATGACGACGACGACTGAGCGGCGCTAGGCGACCGGCAGCGACCGGAGCGTGCGGCGCAGCGCGTCGGCGGTGCGCAGGCTGAGCGCGGCCAGGGTCAGGGTCGGGTTCGCCGTGCCGCAGGTCGGGAACACGCCCGAGCCGACCATCCAGAGGTTTGGCACGTCGTGCGCCCGGCCCTCGGCGTCCAGCACGGACGTCGCCGGGTCGGTGCCCATCCGGGTGGTGCCCATCAGGTGCCCGGCGCCGAACGCGATGTCGCTGTGGTTGCGCTCGGCGGCGCCGAGCGCCTCGAAGAGCCGCTCGTGCACCACCTTCGCGTCGGCCATCCCGTCGCGCACGTAGTCGTCCACCCGGAACGAGATCCGCGGCCGGGGGATGCCGATCGCGTCGGTCTGGTCGAACGCCGGCTCGACCCGGTTCGCCGGGTCGGGCAGCTGCTCGGTGAGCGACGCGAACCGCACCTCGCGGGACAGGTGGTCGCGCCAGCGGTCGGCCAGCGGCCGGCCGCCCTCGCGCAGCCGGACGAACGAGGCGCGGTCGGGGGTCTCGGTGAACTCCACCGTCGGGTCACCCACGGGGAAGCGGAACCCGTCGTTGGCGATCTCCACCCGGAACGCCGACCGCTCGCCGCGGGTGGTCGCCTCGCGGGTCTCCTCGATGCCGCTGGTCGACAGCGGCCCCCGCTGCGGGAACACCGGCTGCGCGGACAGCGCCCAGGAGAGCTGGATCGGATGGTCCATCAGGTTCCGGCCGACCTGGTCCGAGCGGTTCGCGACGCCGTTGCCGCCGTTGCTGACCAGCAGCAGCTTGGCGGTCTCGACCGCGTTCGCGGCGAGCACCACGGCCCGGCCGGTCTCGGTCGCCTCGCTGCCGTCGGGCCGTCGGTAGCGGACCCCCGACACGCTTCCGTCGGCGCGCAGCACCAGGTCGAAGGCGACCGCGTTCGCGATCACCCGGGCGCCGGCCTCCTCGGCCAGGTCCAGGTGCACGAGGGCGTCGTACTTCGCGCCGATCGGGCAGATCGGGATGCAGTTGCTGTTGCCCACGCAGTGGTGCCGGTCGTTGAACGTCTCGGTGTTGCGCGCCTGCGGGGTGAGCTCGACGCGCAGCCCGATCCGGGCCGCTGCGGCCCCGACGACCGAGTCCAGGAAGCTGCCCGGCACCGCCTCCATCGGGAAACCGGCGCTGCGCGGCGACCCGCCGTTCTGGGCCGGGTCACCGGCGACGCCCATCGCCCGCTCGGCCCGTACGTACCACGGCTCGAGGTCGGCGTAGCCGATCGGCCAGTCGACGCCGACGCCGAACTCCGACCGCATCCGGAAGTCGGTCGGCAGCAGCCGCGGGGTGGAGCCGAGCCAGTGCCAGGTGGTGCCGCCGACGATCCGCTCGTAGGTGGAGCCGAAGGTGTCCGGCCCGGCCTGGATGAAGTAGCCCGTCCCGGGGATGCCGATGTCGAGCACCGAGGGCCGTGGCGCGTGTGCCGTGTTGGGGTACGGCGACTCGGGGACCTTCGCGGGCGCCGCCCGGAACACCTCGACGGCGGTGTCCCGGTCGATGCGTGGACCGGCCTCGAGCACGGTGACGCTCGCACCGGCGGTGGCGAGCTTCCAGGCGACCAGGGCGCCGGCGACGCCGGAGCCGACCACGACGACGTCGCTCATGGCCGGTCCTCCCACTTCGGGAAGCCGAGCGGCGTGCTGGCCGGCTCGGCGAAGTCCTGGCTGCTCCACGCCAGCGCCTCCAGGTAGTCGGCCGTGCGCCCGTCGACGAGTCCGGAGTACCAGAGGATCAGCACCTGCCGGGCGGTCTCGGCGTTCGCCGGGTCGTCGAGCGCCCCGGTGTCGAGCAGCTCGTCGAAGGTGCGCGGCGGGTCCTCGGCCCGCACCACGACCGCGACCAGCCGCTCGAGCGGGGCGGCGAACGCCGGGTCGGCCCGGAGGAACGCGAGGTACTGCGCACCCACGTCGTCGCGCAGGTCGGCCACCTTGTCGGTGAGTACCTCGCTCAGCTCCATGAACTCGTCGACGGTCACCGCCGCGGCGGCCGGCGAGGCCCGCCAGACGGTGACCGCTGCGGCCGCGCCGGTCCCGGCCAGCGCCGCGAGCAGGGTGCGGCGACGCAGCATCAGCAGCACACCCGGATCGACGGTGGCCGCAGCGGAGTGGGGGTCGCCCTGTCGTTCAGCTCGGGCCATGGTTCTGACCTGCCTTCCGTCGTGACGGAACACGGATGGTGTAGGCCCCTTTACCTTTTACGGTCCGCAGTCCTCGGAGTCGGGTCAAGACGGTCGGCCGAGTTTCCGCGGTCGGTCTCAGCACCTGGGACGAACCGCGGATGACTCGCCCGGGTTGGTGCGCGAACGGGCGGGATGCCGCACCCGTCCCGGTGGTCAGGGGTTGGCCGGGAGTGCGCCGCTTGTCAGGTGGCGGGTCAGAGGGTGACCACGCGGTCCCGGACCGGGTCGAGTACGGACGGCGGCAGGTTGGTGAGCACCTCGAGCTCCTGGGCGCTCTCGAAGCGGCCGAGCCGCTCGCGGGCCCGACCCACGGCCGCCGCCTGCT
>JABFXA010000027.1 GCA_013361955.1 Nocardioidaceae bacterium | reverse complement strand
GCGAGCACCGCATCGGTCCAGGCACCGTGCACGGCGCTGGGCGACGGCCGGTCCGGCACCGCGTGCCGGTGCGCCACCGCACGCGCCGGGGCGAGCGCGAGCCGGGACGATGCGAGCAGGGCGACCGAGCCGAACGACGTCGGCTCCCCGCGCCCTCGCGTCACGCCGGGTCGGCTCCCCTCGCGCCGCAGCAGCGCCGCCGCGCCCAGGGCAGCCGCGCCCCCGACGACCGCCGTTGCCATCCCCCGCCTGCTGATCTCGGTCATGGTCAACCTCGATCGCACTGGCTTTCCGCCACCGTGCGAAGCGGGCCTTGGGGAAACGTTGAAGCAATCCTGTGGCTACGCCATCGCGTTCTCGGCGGCGAGCGGGAGCAGGTAGCCGCGCTTGATGACCGTGCGGACCATCCCCGGCGAGCCGACCGCCTCGCGGAGCCGCGCGACCGCGACCTCGGCCGTGTGCGGGTCGTCGGAGTCGCCGGGGAGCCGGCGCAGCAGCTCCTCGCGGCTGACCACCTGGCCCGGGGTCTCGGCGAGCCGGCGCAGCACCGCGAGCCCGCTCGGGGACACCGGCAGCACCCGGTGGTCGAGGGTGGCCGCGGCGGCGCGCACGTGCAGCACGCCGCCGGGTGTCGGCACCCCGTCGCGGGCGTCGCCGAGGTCCATGATCACCCGGCGGACCAGCGCGCCCATCCGGAACCGGTCCGGGACCACCGGCCGCATCCCGGCGACCGCCAGCGGCTCCGCGGTCACCGGTCCCACGGCCGCGACCAGCAGCCGGCCGGCGGCCACCAGCGCGCGCACGTCGTCGGTCACGTCGAGCCGGGCGAGCTCGCGCAGCCAGGCGGCCGCGCCGGGCGCGGACGTGAACAGCACCGCGTCGAAGCAGCCCCCGGCGAGCCGGTGGGTGGAGTCCTCGACGGCGGCCGGATCGGGCGGCGGGCCCCAGCGGTAGACCACGAGCGGGACCACGTCGGCGCCGGCCGCACCGAGCCGGGCGTCGAGGCCGTCGTCGCCGGCGCCGTGGTGCTGGACCGCGACCCGGTGCCCGGCCACCCCCTCGGCGGTGAGGAAGTCCGCGATCTCCGCCGACGTCTCGGACTCCGCGACCCAGTCCGCCTGCAGCCCGGCGGCCTGCAGGGCACCGCGGGCCTTGGGGCCTCGGGCCACCAGCCGCACGTCCTCCAGCACGGCGAGCAGGTCCTCGGCGAGACCGGCGGTCTCGGCGGTGTCCAGCCAGCCCCGGAAGCCGATCGCGGTGGTCACGACCAGCGTGTCCACGGGCCGCGCCAGGACGTCGCGGGTGCGGGCCAGCAGCGTGGTCTCGTCGATGTGCGGGACCACGCCGAGCGTCGGGGCGACCACGACGTCGGCGCCGCGTCGTACCAGCGCGCCGGCGAGCTCGTCGGACCGCCGTTGTGCGGTGACCAGGACCCGGCACCCGGCCAGCACCGGCGGGACGCTCACGCCGGTTCCAGGACCGGGACGAGGTCGACGTGCACGGCACCCTCCTCGATGCGGGCCCGCCAGACCGGGAGCCGTACGTCGGGCTCGGTCAGGCAGGCGCCTGAGGCGAGGTCGAAGACCTGCTTGTACATGGGCGAGGCGACGGTGACTCGGTCCCCGGAGGAGCCGACGATACCCCGGGCCATCACGTGCGCCCCGCTGAACGGGTCGCGGTGAGACACGGCGTACACGGCGCCGTCGACGAGGAACACCGCGACCTGGTGCCCGTCGACGAGCACCGCCACCCCCCGCTCGGGGACCAGCCGGTCCACGTCGACCACCTTCACGACCGCACCTCCAGCGTCGGCCCGGCGACCAGCACCCCGCCGTCGCGCTCCTGCTCGGTGGCCGGTCGCCGCTGGCCCCGCTCCAGCACGTAGGCCAGCGACGGGTCGGGGGTGTCCGGCGCGTTCACGAAGGACACGAACCGGGCCAGCTTCTCCGGGTCGCGCAGGGTCGCCGCCCACTCGTCCTCGTAGCCCGCGACGTGCGCGGCCATCGCCGCGTCGAGGTCGGCGGCGATGCCGAGGCTGTCCTCCAGCACCACGGCTCGTACGCCGTCCAGCCCACCCTCCACGGCGTCGACCCAGGGGGCCGTGCGCTGCAGCCGGTCGGCGGTGCGGACGTAGTACATGAGGAACCGGTCGACGGTGCGGACCAGGGTGTCGGTGTCCAGGTCCTCGGCGAGCAGCCGGGCGTGCCGGGGGGTGAAGCCGCCGTTGCCGCCGACGTACAGGTTCCAGCCGTTCTCCGTGGCGATCACGCCGACGTCCTTGCTGCGCGCCTCCGCGCACTCGCGGGCGCAGCCGGAGACGCCGAGCTTGATCTTGTGCGGCGCGCGCAGGCCGCGGTAGCGCAGCTCCAGCGCGACCGCCAGGCCGACGGAGTCCTGCACGCCGTAGCGGCACCAGGTCTGCCCGACGCACGACTTCACGGTGCGCACGGCCTTGCCGTAGGCGTGCCCGGACTCGAAGCCGGCGTCGACGAGCCGCTGCCAGATCGCCGGCAGCTGCTCCACCCGGGCGCCGAACAGGTCGATCCGCTGGCCGCCGGTGATCTTGGTGTACAGCCCGAAGTCCTGCGCCACCTGCCCGATGACGAGCAGCCCCTCGGGGGTGATCTCGCCGCCGGGGACGCGAGGCACGACCGAGTAGCTGCCGTCCTTCTGCAGGTTCGCCATCACGTGGTCGTTGGTGTCCTGCAGCCGGGCCTGGTCCGCGTCGAGCACGTGGCCCTGCCCGAGCGAGGCGAGGATCGAGGCGACCACCGGGCGGCAGATGTCGCAGCCCTTCCCCCGCCCGTGCCGCTCGACGACCTCGGTGAAGGTGCGCAGCCCGGCCACCCGCACGATGTCGAACAGCTGCGCCCGGCTCACGTCGAAGTGCTCGCACAGGGCGTTGCTGACCGCGACTCCCGCGCGCTCCAGCTCGGTGGTCATCAGGGTCTTCACCAGCGGCAGGCACGAGCCGCAGCTGGTGCCCGCCCGGCTGCACGCCTTCACCTCCGCCAGGTCCGTGCAGCCGTGCTCGGTCACCGCGGCCCGGATCGTCCCGGCGGTCACGTTGTTGCAGGAGCACACGCCTGCCTCGTCGGGCAGGTCGCCGCTCGGCGCAGGTGCGCTGCCCGCGGGCAGCAGCCACGACGTCGGGTCGGCACCGAGGGCGCCGCCGACCATCGGGCGCAGCGACGCGTACGCCGAGGCGTCGCCGACGAGCACGCCCCCGAGGAGGGTCTGCGCGTCGTCGGAGACCACCAGCTTCTTGTAGACGCCGGCGACCGGGTCGGCGTACACCACCTCGAGGCTGCCGGGGCCGGCGACGACCTCGCCGAAGCTGGCCACGTCGACGCCGAGCAGCTTGAGCTTGGTCGAGGTGTCCGCGCCCGGGAACGTCGCCGTGCCGCCGAGCAGCCGGTCGACGACCACCTCGGCCATCGTGTTGCCCGGTCCGACCAGCCCCCAGCAGCGGCCGTGGACGCAGGCCACCTCGCCGACGGCGTACACGTCCGGGGCGGACGCCCGGCAGTGGTCGTCGACCACGACGCCGCCGCGCTCGCCCACCTCGAGCCCGGCCTCGCGGGCCAGCTCGTCGCGCGGGCGCACCCCGGCGGCGAACACCACCACGTCGACCGGCAGCTTCCCGCCGTCGAGGTCCATCCTGGCCAGCCGGCCGTGCCGGCCGGAGCGGAGCGCCGCGGTCGCGGTCGACGTGCGGACGTCGATGCCGAGGCCGGTGATCAGCCGGCGCAGCGCCTCGCCGCCGCCCTCGTCGACCTGCAGGGCCATCAGCCGCGGCGCGAGCTCGACGACGGTGGTGCCCACGCCCATCGCCTGCAGCGCGCCGGCCGCCTCCAGCCCGAGCAGGCCGCCACCCACGACGGCCCCGCGGACCGGGCGGTCGTGCTCGGCGCTGCGGTGCTCGACCCAGGCGCGCAGCTCGGCGACGTCGTCGACGGTGCGGTAGACGAAGCTGCCCGGCAGGTCGGCGCCCGGCACCGGCGGCACGAACGCCGAGGACCCGGTGGCCAGCACCAGCGCGTCGTAGTCGTAGACGCGGCCGCGCACGTGCACCTGCCGGGACTCGGTGTCGACGGCCCGGACCCGGCTGTTGGTGTGCAGCCGGACGCCGTCCTGGTGCCACAGCCCGGCGTCGCCGAGCAGCAGGTCGTCGGGGTCGCGACCGGAGAAGAACGTGGTCAGCGCGACCCGGTCGTACGGCGGCCGGGACTCCTCCGTGAACACGTCGACGCTCCACGTGCCACCGGTGTCCCGGTCGCGGAGCGCCTCGACCAGCCGCTGCGCGACCATCCCGCCGCCGACCACCACGAGCCTCTTCGTCCTCGTCATGGCGGCAACCTAGGAAGCCGAGGTTTCCTGGGTTTCGACCCGGTGTTGCGGGCCGGCAACACTCTCCTCACGGCCGTCTGAAGCCGGCTGTGAGGTCGGCGGGTCGCTCTGCCCGAGCCAGTCGACGAGCCCGCCGACCACCGAGCGGCAGCCGCCGCAGCCGGTGGTCGCCCGGGTGGCCGCCGCGACCTCGGCCACCGTGGTCGCACCGTGCTCCCACGCCGCGACCACGTCCTTCTTCGCGACCCCGTTGCAGCGGCAGACCGGGGTGCCGCCGGGCATCAGCGCGGGCGAGCCGTCCTCCTCGGAGCGCTCCGGCAGCAGCATGGCGAGCGGGTCGGCGGGCAGCGGCGTACCGCGGTCGAACGCCACCGTCAGCGCCGGCGCGAGCTCGGGTGCGCCGACGCAGGTGACGCCGGCCAGCCGACCGCCGCGCACGGTGATCTCGACGTGGCGCCGGCCGACCGGGTCGCCGATGGTCAGCACCCGGTCGCGGACCGGGTCGGCGGTCGAGCCCCGGGTGCCCATCGCGACCAGGTCGAGGCCGGCGGCCTTGAGGCGCACCGGCGGCTGCCCGCCGGACGCGTCGTCCGGGGCGGCGGTGCCGGTGAGGTCCGCGGCCAACCGGGTGGCCTGCTGCCAGCCCGGGCCGACGAGTCCGGTGCCGCCCTCGGGTGGCTGGGCGCAGTCACCGACGGCGGCGAC
>JABFXA010000231.1 GCA_013361955.1 Nocardioidaceae bacterium | reverse complement strand
ACCTCGGCGTACCGCTGCGCGACGCGTCCGGCCAGGTGGTCGGGGCGCTGTGCGCGTACGACGAGTCGGTGCGGGCCTGGGAGGGCCGCGACGTGACGGTGCTCGAGGAGCTCGCCGCCGCCGTGGTCGCCGAGCTCGAGCGGATCGCGCTGACCGCGGAGCACGAGGCCGTGCGCACCCGGCTCGACCTGGCGCTCGACGTCGCCGGCGTGGGCAGCTGGGACTGGGACCACGTCCGGGGCGAGCTGGCCTGGGACGACCGGCTCAGGCGGCTCTACGACTACGACGAGAGCGCCGGCACCCCCGTCGAGCACTTCACGGCGTGCGTCCACCCCGAGGACCTCCCGCGGCTCATCGAGGCGCTGACCGCGACCGCGACCCGCGGCGAGGAGTACGACGAGGTGTTCCGGGTGCTGCGCCGCGACGGGTCGGTCCGGTGGGTGTCCGCGCACGGTCGGGCACTGCACGACCGGGCCGGCCGCACGTTGCGCGTCATCGGCGCCGCCACCGACGTCACCGACCAGCACGTCGCGGCCACCGAGAACGCCACCGCCCGCACCCTGCTCCAGCTGGTCTCCGAGGCCGGGCGCGACCTCACCGGCTCGCTGGAGGTCGACGACGCGGTGCGTGGCCTGGCCCGGCGGATGGTGCCGGAGCTCGCCGACTGGTCGATGGTCACGCTGGTCACGACGCCGGGCCACTACGAGGACGTCGAGACCTGGCACCGCGACCCCACCCGGCGCGACGCCGTACGCCGGCTGGCGCGGCACCGCTTCGAGGGGCGCACCGAGCCGCAGGGGTCGCTGCGCACGCTGACGACCGGGGAGCCGTTCGTGCTCGAGTCGGGCGGACGCGACTTCGCGCTGCGCACGCTGCGGGCCGCGCCGGCCGTCGAGGCGCTGCACCGGCTCGACCTGGAGTCGATCGTGGTGCTGCCGCTGGTCGGCGCCAAGCGGGTGCAGGGCCTGATCACGCTCGCCCGGGGAGGTGGCCGGCCGCCGATGAACGACGCCGAGCTGTCCGCGGCGCTCGAGATCAGCGTGCGGGCGAGCACCGCGCTGGAGCACGCCCGGTCGTACGGCAAGATCCGCGACCTCTCGGAGCAGCTGCAGCGCAGCCTGCTGACGAAGCCGGCCCGCCCGGACGGGATGCGGGTGGCGGTGCGCTACACGCCGGCGTCTGAGGCGGCCCAGGTCGGCGGCGACTGGTACGACGCGTTCGTGCAGCCGGACGGCTCCGCGATGCTGGTGATCGGCGACGTGATCGGCCACGACTCCGCGGCCGCGGCGGCGATGGGGCAGCTGCGGTCGCTGACCCGGGGCATCGCGTACTCCTCGGGCGGCACCCCGGCCGAGGTGCTCTCCCGGGTGGCCGACGCGATCGGCGGGCTGCGGATGGACACCATCGCGACCGCGCTGGTCGCCCGGCTGACCCGCGACGACGCCACGGGCTGCGTGCGGATGCAGTGGTCCAACGCCGGGCACCCGCCCGCGCTGGTGGTGCGGCCCGGCGAACCCCCGGTGCTGCTGGAGAACCATGACCTGCTGCTCGGCCTGGTCGACGACGAGCAGCGGACCGACCAGGAGCTCGTGCTCGATCCCGGGTCGCTGCTGCTGCTGTTCACCGACGGGCTGGTCGAGCGGCGCGGTGAGCACATCGGCGACGGGCTGGACCAGCTGCTCGACGTCGTCGACAGCGGCCGCGACCTGCCGCTCGAGGAGCTCGTGCGCTTCGTGCACGACCGGCTGGTGCCGGCGGAGCCCGAGGACGACGTGGCCGTGATCGCGCTGCGGGTCGAGGAGCCCTAGAAGCAGAACGACCCGCGCCAGAAGTCGTGGTCGAGGCCCAGCACCAGGCAGACCAGCGGCGCGGCGATGCACACCAGCCCCGGCACCACGAACCGCACCCGCGGTCGCAGGAACGTCGCGAGCAGCGCCCACGGCAGGCCGGCCAGCGCCAGGATCACCAGCAGCGAGCCCTGACCCTCCCACACCTCGTCGGCGGTCGGCGGCTCGTTGCACGTGGAGCCGCCGAAGGCGAGCACCAGCCAGGTCGCGCCCAGGGTCGGGACCAGGACGGCGGCGGTCGCGGCCACCAGCGCGACCCAGGCGAGCGGGTGCCAGCGCCGGGCCGGCTCGGTGGACGTGGTGGGTGCGGGATCTGCCATGGCACCAGGCTCCCGGCGGTCCGCGCGGCGGCACACCGCTCGGATACTCAGACGGGTACTCAGATCCAGCGCTGGAACCAGATCCGGTCCAGCCAGTCCGGCGTGGTGATCAGGTCGCCGACATAGATCGGCCAGAACCAGGCGAAGTTCAGCACCACCAGCACCACGAAGGCGCCGGCCACCGCCGTACCCCACATGCGGCGGCGGTACGTCGCGAGCGGACCGCCCATCAGCCGGCCCAGGCACAGCGTCACGCCGAGCACCAGGAACGGCAGGATCATGATCGCGTAGTAGGAGAAGATCGGCCGGGTGTCGTAGCGCAGCCACGGCAGCCAGGTCGACAGCACCCCGACGACGACCAGGCCGAACCGCCAGTCGCGGCGGGCCACCCAGCCGTAGACGGAGTACAGCAGCGCGAGCACGCCGCCCCACCACAGCGCCGGGGTGCCGAGCAGCAGCTCCTGGCGCAGGCAGGTGCTGTCCGCGGGGGCGGTGCAGCCCTGCTGGCCGGGCTTGATGCCGAGGTCGGCCTGCACGCCGACCGGCCGGTTCAGCACCAGCCAGCCCTCGGGCTTGGACTGGTAGACGTGCGTGGCGTCGTTGAGGAACTTGGTGTGGAACGCGTACACGTCCTGGTGGTAGTGCCACAGCGACCGCAGCGACTGGAACAGCTGCGGGAAGAAGCCGTCGGGCTCGTGCCGGGTGTAGCTGCCCCAGTACGGGCCGTACTGCGTGTCGGACAGGTGCAGCTCGTAGACGTGCGCGTGCATCAGCCAGCCGGTCCAGGTGGCGACGTACACGACGAGCGCGACGAGGACCAGGTAGCCGAACGCCGGCAGCGCGTCGACCAGCATGGCGCGGAGGCGGGGCCGGTGGATGCCCAGCGACCGGCGCGCGCCGGCGTCCCAGAGCCAGACCAGGACGCCGAGGGCGGCCAGCGCGTAGACGGTGCTCCACTTGGTGCCGATGGACAGCCCGAAGAACACACCGGCCGCCAGCCGCCAGGGCCGCCAGAGCAGGCCGCGGACCGGTCCCCAGTCGGCGGGGCCGGGCACGTAGCGGGTGCCGACCAGCCGGGCCAGCCGCAGCCGGCCCCAGTCGCGGTCGGCGACCAGGCAGGCGACCGCGCAGAGCAGGAAGAAGGCCTGGAAGATGTCCAGCAGCGCGAGCCGCGAGAGCACCAGTTGCAGGCCGTCGAAGCACATCAGCAGGCCCGCGACGCAGCCGAGCAGCGTCGACCCGGTGAGCCGGCGGGCCAGCCGGATCATCACCGCCACCATCAGGCTGCCGACCACGGCCGAGGCGACCCGCCAGCCGAACGGGTCCATCCCGAAGAAGTGCTCGCCGAGCCCGATCAGCCACTTCCCGACCTCGGGGTGCACGATCATGCTCGGGTCGGTCTTGAACAGCCCGTTCAGGTGCCCGGCGAGGATCTTGTCGTTGGCGTCGTCGACGTACGCCGTGACGTAGCCGTGGTGCCACAGCGACCAGGCGTCCTTGGCGTAGTACGTCTCGTCGAAGGCGAAGACGTGCGGGCGGCCCAGGTGCCACAGCCGCAGGAACCCCGCCAGCATCGTGATCGCCACGGTCGCGGCCCACGACGCGAACCGGTCGTCGTCACGCAGCAGCGGCGCCAGCCGGCGCCGCGCGCTCGGCACCCGACGACCGTCGCTGGTCGTCGAGAGGCCCACCGTGCGCCCGCCGTGACGGTGCACGCGGCCCGGGTGCGAGACGGCGGTCACGCCGCAACTGTACGGACCCACGGGACGGGTAGTCCGTGTCAGTTGGCAGCCAGACCGGCGTGTACGGCGCCGGTCTGGCTGCCAACTGACACGGACTACCCGTCCCCGGAGGTCGCTGACCGCACTGCGATGATCGGCCCGTGACCTCCGGTGACGAGAGCAGCGGTGTGCTGGTGCTCGCGGCGACCCCGATCGGGCGGGTCGCGGACGCGCCGGGCCGGCTCGCGGAGGAGCTGGCCGCGGCGGACGTGGTGGCGGCGGAGGACACCCGGCGGCTGCAGCGGCTGGTCGGCGAGCTCGGGGTCACGCTGTCCGGCCGGGTGGTGTCGTACTTCGAGGGCAACGAGGCGGCGCGTACGCCGTCGCTGGTCGAGGCCGTGGAGAACGGCGGGCGGGTGCTGCTGGTCACCGACGCCGGGATGCCGTCGGTGTCCGACCCCGGCTACCGCCTGGTCGCCGCGTGCGTCGAGCGCGACCTCCGGGTGACCGCGGTGCCCGGCCCCTCCGCGGTGCTCACCGCGCTGGCGGTGTCCGGGCTGCCGGTCGACCGGTTCTGCTTCGAGGGGTTCCCGCCGCGCAAGGCCGGCGAGCGGGCCCGGCGGCTGGCCGCGCTGGCCGACGAGCCGCGCACGATGGTGTTCTTCGAGTCGCCGCACCGCACCGAGGCAACGCTCCGCGCGATGGCCGAGACGTTCGGCGCCGAGCGGCCGGCGGCGGTGTGCCGGGAGCTGACCAAGACCCACGAGGAGGTACGTCGCGGTGGGCTGGCCGAGCTCGCCGACTGGGCGGCCGACGGGGTCCGCGGCGAGGTGACGCTGGTGGTGTCCGGGGCGCCGGCCGACGCGTCCGACGTACCCACGGACGCGGCGTCGCTGGCCGCTCTGGTCGCGGAGCAGGAGCAGGCGGGTACGTCGCGCAAGGAGGCGATCAAGGCGGTGGCGCAGCGGGTGGGAGTGCCGAAGCGGGTGGTCTACGACGCGGTGCACCTGCCGTGAGCGGACCGAGCAGGAGCCGCCAGGGCGGCGGTCGCGACCGGGAGCGGCCGCCCGCGCCGGAGCCGCTGCCGCACCCCGTCGTCGACAACCACTGCCACCTCGACATCGCCGACGGTCCCGACGGCACCTGGCTGGCCACCGAGGAGGCGGTCGC
>JABFXA010000142.1 GCA_013361955.1 Nocardioidaceae bacterium | reverse complement strand
ACCGGGCGTGCGGCGCGCACGCCTCGAGCATCGGGCCGGTCACCAGGTCGACGTACGCCGCGGGGTCGTCGGCGTGCTCGGGCGGCACCACGTGCGCGCCGAGGAAGGTGGTCTCGTCGGTGACCCGGGACGCGATCGCGAGCGCACGGGCCTCGTCGTGGACGGTGAGCCCGTAGCCGCTCTTCACCTCGACGGTCGTGGTGCCCTGGCGGTGCATCTCCGCGACCAGCCGGGCCAGGTTCGCGGCCAGCTGCTCGTCGGTCGCGGCCCGGGTGGCGGCGACGGTGGTGCGGATCCCCCCGGCGGAGTACGGCGTGCCGGTCATCCGGGCCGCGAACTCCTCGGCGCGGTCGCCGGCGAACATCAGGTGGCTGTGCGAGTCGACGAACCCCGGGACCACCGCTCGCCCGCCGACGTCGTACCGCTCGTCGGCCGCGGGCGCGTGCCGGGAGTCGCCGACCCAGGCGACGCGGCCGTCCTCGACGACCAGCGCGGCGTCGTGCAGCACGCCCGGGTCGGACATCGTGGACAGCTCGCCGATACCGGTCACCGCGAGGCTGCTCATGCCAGCAACCTACGGACCACCGCGTCGAGCTCCGCCCCCACGTCGGCCGGGTCGACGGTGACGTCGACGCCGTCGCGGAGCACCCGCACCACGTCGGCGCCGCCGGCCGCGAACACCGCGGTGCCCTCGTCGGCGCCGGTGCCGGCGGTGCGGATGCTGCTGGTGTCGAGCGTGACCAGGTCGGCGGGCGCGCCCGCCTCGATGCGGCCGGCCGTGAAGCCGATCGAGCGGTGCCCGTCGACGGTGGCCGCGCGCAGCAGCTCGGCGGCCGACCAGTGCCCCCGCTGCCGGGTGGCCAGGCGCTCGTCGAGCTCGACGGCGCGCATCTCCTCGAACAGGTCGACGACCGCGTGGCTGTCGGAGCCCAGCGTCAGCGGCGACCCGGCCTCCAGGAGCCGTCGGGAGGGACCGATGCCGTCGCCGAGGTCGCGCTCAGTCGTCGGGCAGAAGCAGGCGACCGTGCCGGTGCCGCCGAGCAGCGCCACGTCGTCGTCGGTGAGGTGGGTGGCGTGCACGGCACTGGTCAGCATGCCGAGCGCGCCCGCCTCGGCGAGCAGCGCGGTCGGGGTGACGCCGTACGCGTCGAGGCACTGCTGGTTCTCGGCCACCTGCTCGGACAGGTGCACGTGCAGCGGGCGGCCGACCGCGGCGTCGACGACGTGCTTCATCTGGTCGCGCGGCACCGCACGCACCGAGTGGATCGCGGCGCCCCGTGCGGGACCGGCGGCGGTCCGCTCGGCCCAGGCCTCGGCGGTGCGGTCGCTGAACCGGGCCTGCACGCCCTCGGGCTCGCGCCCGATCCCGGCGGCGAGGTAGCAGGTGTCCAGCAGCGCGAGGCGCAGCCCCGCCTCGGCGGCGGCCTGCACGAGCGCGTGCCCCATCGCGTTGGGGTCGCCGTACGGCGTCCCGCCGGGGCCGTGGTGCAGGTAGTGGAACTCCCCGACCGACGTGATCCCGACCGCGACCATCTCGCGGTACGCCGCCCGTGCCAGCGCCAGGTAGTCGTCGGGGGTGAGCCGCTCGGCAACGGCGTACATCTGCTCGCGCCAGGTCCAGAACGTGCCCCGCTCGCGCTGCGTGCGCCCGCGCAGGGCCCGGTGGAAGGCGTGGCTGTGGCAGTTCGCGAGCCCCGGGATCGTCAAGCCCGCAAGGCGTTCCGCGTCGTCGGCCGGCCCTTCCTCCACGCTCGTGAAGGTGCCGCCGGCGACCTCGACGCGCAGCCCGTCGACGACCCGGTCGCCGGTCCAGGCGCGCTCCAGCCAGTACGCGGTCATGCCAGCCCCGCCAGGGTGTCCGCGAGCGCCTCGACGCCGGCCAGGCAGTCGCGCATCTCGGCGTGCTCGTCCGGCGAGTGCGAGACTCCGGTGGGGTTGCGCACGAACAGCATCGCGGTGGGCACGCCCGCCGCCGACAGCACGCCGGCGTCGTGGCCGGCCATCGTCGGGATCACCGGCCAGCCGTGCGGGTCCGCGATCCGGCGGGCCAGATCCGCGTCGAAGTGCACCGCGGGCGACACCGACTCGGCGGTGACGGTCAGCCCGGTGCCGTCGCGGCCGGCCCGGTCCTGGGCCTGCCGCTCGACGTCGGCGAGCAGCCCGTCGAGGTGCTCGGGCGTCTCGGCCCGGGCGTCGAGCCAGGCGGTGACCGCGGACGGCACCGCGTTGGTGCCGTTGGGGCGGACGTCGACGCGGCCGAACGTCGCGCGCTGGCCGGCGATCCGGGCCTGCTTGTTCGCCGCCAGGGCGGTCATCGCGTAGGTGAGCATCGGGTCGTGCCGGTCCTCCATCCGGGTGGTGCCGGCGTGGTTGGCCTGGCCGGTGAAGTCGAACCGGTAGCGACCGTGCGGCCAGATCGCGCTCGCGACGCCGACCGCCTGCTCGCGGTCGACGAGGTCGCGGCCCTGCTCCACGTGCAGCTCGACGAAGGTGCCCACGTCGGCCAGCAGGTCGCCGGTGCCGGTCTCCGCGTGGGCCAGCGCGTCCTCGAAGGAGACGCCGTCGCGGTCGGTGAGCGCCCGCGCCTGCTCCCACGGGGTCGCGCCGGTGGCCAGCCGCGACCCCAGGCAGGCCAGCCCGAACCGGGAGCCCTCCTCCTCCACGAACACGCCGATCCCGACCGGCCGCGACGGGGTCACGCCCCGCTCGCGGAGCAGGTCGACGGCGGCCAGCGCGGTGACCACGCCGAGCGGTCCGTCGTACGCACCGCCGTCGAGGACGGAGTCGAGGTGCGAGCCGGTGAGGACCGCGCTCTTCGCTGGTTGAGGAGCCTCGTGAGCCTGCGAGCGAGGCGTCTCGAAACCGGGGCGCCACCAGGCGACCAGGTTGCCGAACCGGTCGCGCTCCACGTCGAGGCCGCGCGCGGCGACCTGCTCGATGAACCATGCGGTGGCCTCGCGCTCGGCCGTGGTGAACGGCTGCCGGAAGTACCCGCCGCTCGACGCCGACCGGCCGAGCGGGGCCAGGTCGCGCCACATCTGCTCGAAGTCAGCGGCCATGATGTGCCCCATGGAGTTCCAGGACGTCGTACGTCGCCGCCGGATGGTCCGCAGCTACGCCGACGCACCCGTCGACCCGGCCGCCGTCGACCGGATGCTGGCGAACGCGCTGCACGCGCCGAGCGCCGGGTTCAGCCAGGGCTGGGCGTTCCTGCGGCTGGACACTCCCGACGACGTCGCGCGGTTCTGGCGCGCAACCACCGACGCGGAGTCGCTCGCGGAGCCGGACTCCTGGCTCACCGGGATGATGCGCGCGCCGGTGCTCGTCGTGCCGTGCTCCAACAAGTCCGCCTACCTGTCCCGCTACGCCGAGCCGGACAAGGGCTGGACCGACGAGGACGAGGCCCGCTGGCCGGTGCCGTTCTGGCACATGGACACCGCGATGGCCGCGCTGCTGATCCTGCAGACCGCGGTCGACGAGGGCCTCGGCGCGTGCTTCTTCGGCATCCCGCCGGAGCGGACGGCGTCGTTCAAGGCGGAGTTCGGGGTACCGGCGGAGTTCACGCCGGTCGGCGCGGTCACGGTCGGCCATCGCGCCGGCGACCTCGGCCCGGCCGGCTCGGCGGGGTCGCGGCCGCGCAAGGGGGTGGAGGAGGTCGTGCACCGAGGCGGCTGGCATGCCTCCTAGTCCAGTCAGTCGGCCCGGGAGGGTCAATCGGGCACGCCCGCCGTACGTCTCGGATCCGAGACCGGCCGCCGTCGTCACCACCCAGTCGGGCTATGGCCCGCGGCCCGGCGCGGAGCGAGACTGCCGGGGACCGAGCGTGGGGGCGACCATGGCATCGACGACGACCACACCGACCAAGCGGGTCCCGCGGCAGCGCTGGCCGTTCCGGCGCGAGCCGAAGCAGGACGCGCTCCCCGCCGGCATCCGGCCGCGCCGGCCGCGCGACATCGGGTCCTGCGCGCGGCTGCTGCGGCGGGCGTACTTCGAGGGCCGCTTCCCCGAGCACGGTGAGCAGGACCCGCGCGACCTGCTGGCCGGCGACGACGTGCTCGAGGCGTGGGTCGCCGAGTCCGAGGGCGAGATCGTCGGGCACGTCGCGCTGTCGACGCTCGACCATGCGTCGACGTACCGCTGGCGCGAGGTGACCGGGCACGACCCCGACGACCTGGTCGCGGTGTCCTGCCTGTTCGTGCGGCCGCGCTCGCGGGGCGTCGGGATCGGCGCCACCCTGCTCGGCGTCGCCGCCTCGGCGGTGTGGGCAGAGGGCCGGATCCCGGTGATCGAGGTGGTGTCGGAGAGCCCGCAGGTGCCGGCGCTCTACGGCGAGAGCGGCTGGCGACTTCGTGCCACGGACCCGCGCCCCGGCAAGCCGTCCGGCCTGTGGCTGCACCGGTTCGAGGGTCCGCGCCGTTAGTGCGCCACTGGGGTGCTCCGGGCGCTAGCGTGCGCTCGTGAACCCACCCGACCCGGTCGTCGCGAAGCTGCAGGCGCTGGTCCGCATCCCGACCGTCTCCACGCCCGACCCGGCCGACCTGGACACCGCTGCGTTCGACGCGCTCCTCGACGCGCTCCGGGCGCAGTTCCCGCGGGTGTTCGCCGACCTGGCCGCGACCCGGGTGCTCGACCACGGCCTGCTCCTGCACTGGCCCGGTACGTCGGCCGACCGGCCGGTCGTGCTGATGGCCCACCTCGACGTCGTACCGGTGGACCCCTCGGCGCCCTGGCAGCACCCGCCGGTCGGGGGCGACGGCGTGGACGGCGCGGTCTGGGGCCGCGGCACGCTCGACGACAAGGGCTCGGTGGCCGCGATCTGCGAGGCGGTCGAGCGGCTGCTGGCCGACGGGTTCGTCCCGGCGCAGGACGTGTGGCTGTCGTTCGGCGCCGACGAGGAGGTCTCCGGCCGCTGCGCGCCGGCCGCCGTCGAGGCGCTCCGCGGGCGCGGCGTGCGGCCGTGGTTCGTGCTCGACGAGGGCGGCGCGGTCGCGCACGACGCGTTCCCCGGCGTGGACCGGCCGCTCGCGGTCGTCGGCGTCACCGAGAAGGGCACCACGAACCTCGAGCTGCGCACCGAGGGCCGCGGCGGGCACTCCTCGATGCCGAAC
>JABFXA010000058.1 GCA_013361955.1 Nocardioidaceae bacterium | reverse complement strand
CGTGGAGAGCGTGATCGGGGCGCTCAGCAGGGCGGAGGTGACGAGCGCGCGGATCCGCCTGGTCGTGCTCGCGATGGCGGGCGCGGGCGCCACCTCCTCCGCGGCGGCGGAGATCCGGCACCGGCTCGCGGGCGTCGGCCTCGACGCGCCGGTGGTGTTCGAGTCCGACCTGCTGGCGACGTACTTCTCGGGGACCTTTCGGCCGGACGGGTACGCCGTGATCGCCGGGACCGGGGCGGGCGCGATCCGGGTGCAGGACGGGCGCCAGGCCGGCGTCGCCGACGCGCTCGGCTGGTTGCTGGGCGACGAGGGCTCCGGCTTCTGGATCGGGCACCGTGTCGTGCGGTCGGCCCTGGCCGACCTCGACGGCCGGGGTCCGTCCACCGCGCTGACGCCCCTGCTGCTCGCCCGGCTCGGCGTCCCCGCGCCGGCCGACGACGGCGACCGGGAGCCGATCATGGCCGCGGTGCGGGCGCTGTACGGCGGTCCGCCGGTCCGGCTCGCCGACTTCGCCCGGCTGGTGTTCGAGGTCGACGGGGACGCGACCGCCGACGGCATCCTCGACGACGCGGCCGCCGGCCTCGCGCGGACCCTCGCCGCCGTCCGGTGTCCCTCCGTCTCGGGCCCGGTGGTGCTCGGCGGCGGCATCCTGGGCCGCGCTAGTGGGCTCGCGGACCGGCTCGCAGCCGCGAGTGGCGCGAAGGAGGTGCACGTCGTGGCCGACGGAGCCCTCGGGGTCTGCGTCCTCGCCCTCCGGCACGCCGGGGTGACCGTCGACGCGGCGGTGTTCGAGCGGGTGGCGACCTCGCTCGCCGCCGTGCACTGAGGGCACGATCACCCGAGACGGGTGACGTCCGCCGGAGGCTGGTCGTTTCGCTGGGCTCATGACGGTCGACAAGGCGACGCCGGTGGCATCGGTCCTGCTCCAGCACGAACGGCTCCTGAGGGGCCTCCCGTTCTCGGACACCCGAGACTTCGAGAACGCGTCGAGGGGGCTGGTCGCGAGCCTCGACCCGTGCGTCATCCGGGCGGAGGACGGTCGCGTGGTCTGGGACAACGACTCGTACGGCTTCCTGGCCGGAGACCCGCCCTCGACGGTGAACCCGAGCCTGTGGCGGCAGTCGCGGCTGGTCGCGATGCAAGGCCTCTACGAGGTGGTCGAGGGGATCTACCAGGTCCGCGGTCTCGACCTGTCCAACATCACCTTCGTCGAGGGCGAGCACGGGGTGATCGTCATCGACCCGCTGATCTCGACCGAGACGGCCGCGGCGGCGCTGGTCCTGTACCGCCGGCACCGCGGCGACCGGCCCGTGACCGCGGTGATCTACACGCACTCGCACGTCGACCACTTCGGCGGGGTCAAGGGCGTGACCAGCCAGGAAGCGGTCGACGCCGGCCGGGTCGCCGTCCTGGCGCCGGCGGGGTTCCTCGAGCACGCGGTCACCGAGAACGTCTACGCGGGCGTCGCGATGAGCCGCCGGGCCGGCTACATGTACGGCGCCGCGCTGCCCCGCGGGGTCGACGGCCAGGTGGGCGGTGGGCTCGGCCAGACGACGTCGACGGGCACGGTGACCCTGATCCGGCCGACCCTCGAGATCACCTCCACCGGCCAGGAGGAGGTCGTCGACGGAGTCCGCATGGTCTTCCAGATGGCCCCGGGGAGCGAGGCGCCGGCCGAGATGCACTTCTACTTCCCGGACCGCAAGGCCCTGTGCCTGGCCGAGAACGCCACCCACACGCTGCACAACCTCCTCACCCTGCGCGGCGCGGTGGTGCGCGACCCGCACGCGTGGGCCGGGTACCTCACCGAGGCCATCGACCTGTTCGGCCGCGACGCCGAGGTCGCGTTCGCCTCACACCACTGGCCGACGTGGGGCACGGAGGAGATCGTCGAGTTCCTGGGCACGCAGCGCGACCTCTACGCCTACCTGCACGACCAGACCGTGCGGATGCTCAACCAGGGCCTCGTCGGGTCGGAGATCGCCGAGCGGATCCAGCTGCCGCCGGCGCTGGAGGACGCCTGGAACGCCCGCGGCTACTACGGGTCGGTCAGCCACAACGTGAAGGCCGTCTACCAGCGCTACCTGGGTTGGTACGACGGCAACCCGGCGCACCTGTGGCAGCACCCGCCCGGGGAGGCCGCCGCCCGCTACGTCGAGTACATGGGCGGCGCGGACGCCGTCGTCGAGAAGGCCCGCGCGTCGTACGAGGCCGGCGACCTGCGCTGGTGCGCCGAGGTGCTGAGCCACGTGGTCTTCCAGGACCCCTCGCACCGCGCGGCGCGGGAGCTGCTGGCCGACACGTTCGAGCAGCTCGGCTTCGGCGCCGAGAACGGCACCTGGCGCAACGTCTACCTCTCCGGGGCGACCGAGCTGCGGGCCGGGAGCTTCGGCACCCCGGCCCAGACGGCCGCGCCGGACATCATCGCGAACCTGTCGCCGGCGATGCTCTTCGACGCCCTCGCGATCCGGGTCGACGGACCGCGCGCCTGGGACGAGCGCCTCACGATCGACGTCCGGCTGGCCGAGGAGTCGTACCGGCTGGTGCTCCGCAACGGGGTGCTGAGCTACTCGTCGGCGAAGCAGCCCGAGCCGCCGGACCTGGCCCTCACCATGCCCCGCGCCGTGCTTCCCCTCCTCGCCACGGGCGCGGGGGCCGAGGCACTGCAGGGCGCGGGCGTCACGATCGAGGGGGACCCGGGCGTCCTCGACCGGCTGCACGCGGTCCTCGACGCACCCGACCCGGACTTCGCCATCGTCACCCCGGACTGACCGTCCGGCACGAGCTCAGATCGGCTCGCGCGCGACGAGCTTGTCCCCGGGGTCCCGGAGCCAGCGGGTGCCGCGGATCCAGTAGGAGACGCCCGGGATGGTCCCGACGGCCACCGCACCGACGCCGATGGCGATCTCCTCACCGGTGAGCCGGTGGGGGCCGAAGCAGCTCTGGTTCAGCAGGAAGACCGTGAAGATCGCGCCCGCGCCCGGCCAGACCCCGACCAGGATCGCGCCCTTGAGGGACTGGAACGCCACCTTGCGGTGAAGAGCGAGAGCGTGTAAGCCCCGGCCCGCAGGGAGCCGGCGACCATGAAGTTCGTCGCGCCGACCACCAGCGACCAGCCGGCGAGGAAGCCCAGGGATCGCGCACGACAGCAGCGCGGCGGGTCCGTACAGGCCGGCGGCTCCGATCAGGATCGGGGTGGTGGCCGCGAGCGAGTACGCCGGCGCGCTGCCGGCCAGCGCCATGATGATGGTGCCGAACGCGTGCAGGGCGCCCGACTTCAGGCCGTCGTCGCGGACCAGGTGCGGCTCAGGGTGCAGGAGTGCCGACGGTTTCGTATCCGGACACGAGCTCACCCTCGTGGGCGGGCTGACCGAAGGGCTCGGTGAAGCACTCGCCGGAGCAGCAGGGATGTGCCCTTCGTCGAAGGTATCGTTGGTCACGATGCCGATTTGCTTCGGAATCGTTCGCCTCTCCTGTGAAATGCAACGATATCCAGATCTGCGCTCGGATGGCCGCGTCTCGCGGAGCGGCACGCACCGCGACCCGGGTCGCCCCGTGGTCGTATCGTCGGCCGGAACCGGACGAGGGAGTGCGCGTGAGTACTGCGAGCCATCTGCTCGAGGCACTGGAGCCGGTCGTGGCCGAGAACCTCGACCGCCATCTCGGGATGGCGCAGGAGTGGCATCCCCACGACTACATCCCGTGGAGCGAGGGCCGCGACTTCGCGTTCCTGGGCGGCGAGGACTGGGCGCCGGAGCAGTCCCGGCTCTCGGAGACGGCCAAGGCCGCGATGATCACGAACCTGCTCACCGAGGACAACCTGCCGTCGTACCACCGGGAGATCGCGGCCCGGTTCGGGCGCGACGGCGCCTGGGGAACCTGGGTCGGGCGGTGGACCGCCGAGGAGAACCGCCACGGCATCGTGATGCGGGACTACCTGGTGGTGACCCGCGGGGTCGACCCGGTCGAGCTCGAGCGGGCCCGGATGGCGTACATGACGTCGGGCTACGAGTCCGGGGACAAGACGCTGCTGCAGGCGGTGGCCTACGTGTCGTTCCAGGAGCTGGCCACGCGCGTCTCGCACCGCAACACCGGCAAGGTCACCCGTGATCCGGTCGCCGACCGGATGCTGGCCAGGATCTCCAAGGACGAGAACCTGCACATGGTCTTCTACCGCAACCTCGTCGCGGCCGCGCTGGAGATCGCGCCGGACGAGGCCATGCGCGCGATCGCCGACGAGGTCATCGGCTTCGAGATGCCGGGCGCGACGATGACCGGCTTCCGGCGCAACTCGATGATCATCGCCCGCGCAGGGATCTACGACCTGAGGCTGCACCACGAGGACGTGCTCATGCCGATCCTGCGGCACTGGGACGTCTTCGACCGCACGGACCTCGGTGCGGTCGGCGAGCAGGCCCGCGAGGAGCTGGCCACCTTCCTGCAGGACCTCGACACCCAGGCGGCCCGCTTCGTGGAGCGCCGGTCCGAGCAGCGTGCTCGGGCCGCTGCCCGGGCAGACAGCGACGCGACGCCGGACATCGCCTCCTAGGTCGTGTCGGTCGCGTCGGCCCGACCACGACGTAACCTGGGCGGATCAGCGACGTGCTGACCGTGGAGGACGGAGGGCCGTGGTGGAGCAGGTGTTCATCGTCGTGGGTGTCGCCGGGCTGCTCTTCGTCGTCGCCTCGTGCGCGACAGCGGTCGTCGTGGTCCGGGGTGTCCGTCGCCGGTACCTCGCCGCGCGGGCCCGGTTCCTCGCGGTGCGGGGATGGCCGCGCGACCGCGAAGACCTGCTCCGCGTCTCGGGCCCGGTCGCCTCGGCGTCGATCGGGTCGCCCGGCTGGTGGGCCGCGCAGAACCGTCGGCACCGGATGTGGCGGGCCGTCACCTCCGCCGAGCACGCGGTCGGCGTCGCCCGCCGGGCCGGTGTCCCGGTGGGGGACCTCCCCTCGTTGGCGGGCCGGCTGCACACCGCGGCCAGCGGCGTCGACGCCGTCCTGCGCGCGGGTGGCCGTCAGGGCTCGCTCGGTGACCAGGACCGGGTGGACTGCGACCGGATCGTGGCGGCGGCGTCCGACCTCCGGTCGGCCGCCCTGTCGTCGCTGAGGTC
>JABFXA010000072.1 GCA_013361955.1 Nocardioidaceae bacterium | reverse complement strand
ACCTCGCGCTCGGCCGGCCCGCCCGGGTCGACGGTGACCTGGAACGGCCGCCCGGCCCGGCCGCCCTTCACGCCCCAGCAGGACAGGATCGACCGGTCCGCGATGGACATGAAGTGCGCGTCCTTCAGCATCCGGATGTGCTTCTCGTAGCCGAGGCCGCCGCGGTGCCGCCCCGCGCCGCCGCTGTCGACGGCGAGCCCGAGCCGCTCCACGACGAACGGGAAGCGGGCCTCGGAGAACTCCGTCGGCAGGTTCCGCGAGTCGGGCACCACGTGGATGGTGTCCTCGCCGTCGGCGTACGGACGGCCGCCGGAGCCGCCGCCGAGCACCTCGCGCATCAGGTACGGCGCCCCGTCGAGGTCGGTGCCGTAGACGCCGGTGTAGCGGATCGTCTCCTGGTCGGCCGGCATGTTGCCGTCGACGGCCTTCGCGACCACCCCGGCGAGCACGCCGAGCAGCCGCAGGATCACGAAGGTGCGGGCGTTGGTGGGCGCCGGGAACACCGGAGTGAGCAGCGTGCCCGGCGGCGGGAACCGCATCTCGATCAGCGGCACCACGCCCTCGTTGACGTCGAGCTCGGCCATCCGCTCGGGGGTGTCGGCGAGGTTGCGCAGGATCGGCGCCAGCCACTTCTTGAGGAAGTTGCCGCCGGCGTAGTCGCCGCAGTGGTTGATCGGTCCCCTCGCCTGCGGGCCGGTGCCGTGGAAGTCGAGCACGAGTCGCTCGCCGCCCGGGTCGTCGGGGCTGGTGCGGGTGAGCGTGATCCGCTGGGTGTGCAGCCGCGGCTCGTCGACACCGTCGTGCTCGGCGTAGTCCTCCCAGACGTACTCCCCCACCGGGATCTTCGACAGCACCTCGCGCCGGAACGTCTCGGTGGTGTTGTCGAGCACCGCGTCGAAGCAGCCCTCGACGGTCTCGCGGCCGTAGCGCTCGAACAGCTCGGCCATCCGCCGCGCGCCCATCAGGCACGCCGAGCACTCCGCGTCGAGGTCGGCCGCGAGCGACTCCGGCATCCGGCTGTTGCGGGTCATGATCCGCAGCGCGGCCTCGTTGGGCACGCCTTGGTCCCACAGCCGGATCGGCGGGACCATCAGGCCCTCCTCGAAGACGCTGGTGGCGCTGCTCGGCATCGAGCCGGGTATGGCGCCGCCGATGTCGTCGTGGTGGCCGAAGGCCTGCACGAACGCGACCACCTCACCGTCGTGGAACACGGGTGCGGTCACGCACAGGTCGGGAAGGTGCCCGATGCCGCCCTCGGAGAGGTAGACGTCGTTGTGGAAGAACACGTCGCCCGGCCGCATCGTCTCGAGCGGGAAGTCGCGGGCGACCGGGTGCACGAGCGCCGAGTACGAACGGCCGGTGAGCTTGCGCAGCCGCCGGTCGTGGATGCCGGCCCGGTAGTCGTGGGCGTCGCGGATCATCGGGCTGCGCGACGTACGCCCGATCGCGGTCTCGACCTCCTGCTCCACCGACGCGAGGTAGCCCTGCACGATCTCGGTGACCACCGAGTTGTCAGCGCTCTCGGGAGTCCGGGCCCCCGCCGTACCTGACAACTCGGCGGCACGGCGCACCACAAGGTTGCCGAAGTCGTCGACGGTGGCGGTGAAGCCGGGGTGCAGCGGGACGGTGGAGGAGAACTCCTCCAGGATCGCGGGGCCCTCCACGACGTCGCCGGCGCCGAGGCGGGCGCGGTCGTAGATCGCAGTGTCCACCCAGTCGTCGAAGTACACCGAGCGGGTGCCGGTGCGGGCCGACGCCGCGCCGTGGCCGGGCGCGACGCGCTGGAGCGACGGCTTGCGGATCGGGCCGACGCCGGTGACCCGGAGGTTCACCCACTCGACCTCCTGGCGGGGGTCGGTCCGGAAGTCGTAGCCGTACAGGGCCCGGTGCTCCTCGTGGAACCGCTCGGCGACCCGGTCCGCGAGCTCGGCGGTGACCGGGCCGTCGGGGACGTCGACGCGCACCTCGTACGCCTGCCCGAAGTAGCGCAGGTCGGCGGTGCGCACGAACACCCGGTCGGCCTCCGCGAACCCCTCCCGCGCCAGCGCCGCGTCGGCCCGTGCGGTGAGCGCGTCGTACGACGACTGCACGGCGCCTGGGTCGAGCGCTGACGACTTCGCGACGGCGGTCTGCACGTAGTCGTTGCGTACGTCGACGGTGAGCAGGCCGTAGGCGGACAGGTTGCCCGGGTTCGCGGGGACCAGCACCCCGTCGAGGCCGAGGATGTCGACCAGCCGGCAGGCGAGCAGCGACCCGGACCCGCCGAAGGTGACCATCGTGAAGTCGCGGACGTCGAGGCCGCGCTTGACGGTGACCTGGCGCAGCGCGTTGGCCTGGTTCCACGCGGAGATCTCCAGGATCCCGGCGGCGCACTGCTCACGGACCAGCTCCAGCCGCTTGGCCAGCGCGTCGACGCCCTCGGCCGCGAGGTCCTCGTCGAGCGGAACCTCGCCGCCGAGCAGGTGCGGCGGGATCCGGCCCAGCAGCAGGTGCGCGTCGGTGATCGTGGGCTCCCGGCCGCCGGTGCCGTAGCAGAGCGGGCCGGGGTCGGCCCCGGCGCTCTGCGGCCCGACCTTCAGGGTGCCCTCCGGCGACACCCACGCGATCGAGCCGCCGCCGGCGCCGACGGTGACCACGTCGATCATGGGGATCTTGCTCGGGTAGGCGCCGATCGTGCCCTCGGTGGTGAGCGCGGGCCGGCCGTCGACGACGACCGTGACGTCGGTGGAGGTGCCGCCGCCGTCGAGGGTGACCACCTGCCGGAAGCCGGCGGCCTCTGCGACGACTGCGGCGCCGAGCGCACCGGCGGCCGGCCCGGACAGCACGGTGGTGATCGGCTGGTCGACGACCTCGTCGGCGGAGAGCACGCCGCCGTTGGACTTCATCACGTAGAAGGGGACCTCGCGGTCGGACAGCTCGTGCAGCCGGCCGGCGATGTTCGCGACGTACCGGCGGATGTTCGGCTTCACCGCGGCGTCGACGAGGGTGGTGACGGAGCGTTCGTACTCGCGGTACTCCCGGAGCACCTCGCTGCTGATCGACACCACGGCGCCGGGGTGCTCGCGGGCCAGCACGTCGCGCATCGCGCGCTCGTGGGCGTCGTCGACGTACGCGTGCAGGAAGCAGACGCCGATCGTGCCGATGCCGTGGTCGCGGAACCAACGCGCCACCTCGACCGCCCGCTCCTCGTCGAACGGGCGGATCTCGCTGCCGTCGACGGCGAGCCGGCCGCCGACCGTGCGCACCCGGTCGGCGGGCACGATCCGGTCGGGCTTCACCCAGAAGTAGGAGTTGCCGTACCCGTCGGGCACGGACTGGCGGGCGATCTCGAGCAGGAACTCGTAGCCCTCGGTGGTGACGAAGCCGAGGTTCTCGACCTTGCCCTCGAGCAGCTTGTTGGTGGCCACCGTGGTGCCGTGGCTGACCCCGGTGACCGCCTCGCCCGTCTCGCCGAGCACGCCGAGCACCTTGTGCACGCCGGTCATGAACCCGTCGGCGGGGTCGGCGGGCGTCGAGGGGGTCTTGGTGGCGACCAGCTCGCCGGTCTCCTCGTCGACCGCGACGACGTCGGTGAAGGTGCCGCCGGTGTCGATGCCGACCCGGACCCGGCGGCTCATCCGACGCCCCCGAACGTCGGCCGCCGGTCGCCGACCCGGGTGACCCGCTCGAAGGCTTGCGCCACCTCCAGCAGCCGGCGCTCCGCGCGGTGCGGGCCGACCAGCTGCAGGCCGACCGGCCAGCCCTCGTCGGTGAACCCGGCCGGCACCGAGACCGCCGGGCAGCCGGTGACGGTGACCAGGTAGCAGGAGCGCATCCAGTCCAGGTACGTCGGCTGCGGCTCGCCGTTGATGTCGGCGGGGTACTCCTCCTCGGCGCTGAACGGCGGCACCTGGCTGACCGGCAGCGCCAGCACGTCGTAGTGCTCGAAGAACGCGCGCATCCGGTCGTGGATCGAGGTGAGCTGCTGGTAGGCGCGGGCCACGTCGGCGCCGGTGAGCGATGCGCCGGCCTCGATGTTGGCACGCAGCGATGGCTTGAACGCGTCCGGCCGCTTGTCGAGCATCGTGCGGAACCGGTGCTGGAACAGCCAGGCCCGCAGCGTCCGGAACGCCGCGTCGGCGCTGTGCAGCACCGGGTGGTCCTCCTCGACGACCGCGCCGGCGTCGGCGAGCACGCCGGCCTGGCGGCGTACGACGTCGGCGACGGCGTGGTCCACCTGGAAGGCGCCGCCGAGGTCGACCGACAGGGCCACGCGGACGCCGGACAGGTCACCCGCGAGCGGCGGCGCGAACGCTGAGCCGGGGGTCTCCTGCGACATCGGCGCGCGGCGGGAGGGGCCGGCGACCACGGACAGCAGGAGGGCGAGGTCCTGCACGTTGCGCGCCATCGGCCCGCCGGTGGAGGTGAGCTCCCAGCCGTTGGTGCTCGGCCAGGCCGGCACCCGGCCGACGCTGGGCCGCAGCCCGACCACGTTGCAGAACGACGCCGGGTTGCGCAGCGAGCCGCCCATGTCGCTGCCGTCGGCGAGGGGCACCATCCCGCTCGCCAGCGCGGCGGCCGCACCACCGCTGGACCCCCCGGCGGACCGGGACAGGTCGTAGGGGTTGCGGGTGGTGCCGAAGACCGGGTTGAAGGTGTGCGACCCGGCCGCCCACTCGGGCACGTTGGTCTTGCCGATCGTGACCACGCCGGCCCGGCGGATCCGCTCGACGATCAGCTCGTCGCGCTTCGGCACGTGGTCGGCGCGCAGCGGCGACCCGAACGTGGTCCGCCAGCCGGCCACCTCGTGGGTGTCCTTGAACGCGTGCGGCAGCCCGTGCAGCGCCCCGACCGGTTCTCCGCGGGCGAGCTGCTCGTCGGCCTCGGCGGCCCGCTCCCACGCCCGCTCCTCGTCGAGCGACACCACGGCGTTGACCGCTGGGTTGGTGTCCGCGATCCGGTCCAGGACCAGGTCGAGCAGCTCGCGCGCGCTGATCTCCTTGCCCGCGACGGCGGCGGCCATCTCCCGGGCGCTGCTGTAGACGTCGATGTCCGTCACGTCGACACGCTCTCACTCCGACATCGGTGTGCTTTCAGTGACCTCTGGGTCACTCTCCCGACCCGATATCGGTACGACGAGGGTGACCTCTGGGTCACTCTCCCGACCCGACATCGGGT
>JABFXA010000452.1 GCA_013361955.1 Nocardioidaceae bacterium | reverse complement strand
AGCGCCTCCCGCGCGCCCGAGGCGGCCGCGCGGATGACGTGGCCCAGGCGCAGCCGCTCGTCGGCCGCCGCCGCACCCGCCGACTCGGCGGCCGACCGGGCGACGCTGAGGATGGTGCCCTCGACGGGTTCGCCGACCGCGGCGTAGCTCGCCTCGCTGGCCAGCCGGAGCCCGTCGGCGAACACCGCCGCGGACCGGTCCTCCGGCCCGGCCTCGGCGAGCCGCTTCACGAGCGCTCCGGCGAGCTGGGAGAAGATCACGCCGGAGTTGCCGCGCGCGCCGAGCAGGGCGCCCCGGGCGAACGCGTGCAGCGCCGCGCGGAGGTCGGCGGTGGCGGGGTCGTCGCCGACCGCGTCGAGCAGCGCCTCGTGGGCGGCCTCGAAGGTGAGGTACAGGTTGGTCCCCGTGTCGCTGTCCGGCACCGGGTAGACGTTCAGCGCGTCGATCTCCTCGCGGGCGGCGCCGAGCGCCTCGAGCGCGAGCTCGGAGAACCGCAGCACGGTGGGCAGGTCGAGAGTCGCGACGGCGGTCGCCGGCTCCGGCATCGACGTCTCCTGCCTCGTGCAGCTGGTCTGGTCGAACAGGTCAGGCTAACCGTTCAGCGGAAGTGGGTGTGGCCCGTGGGGCCCTCCCACGCACCGCCGTCGACGGTGACCCCGTTCCCCTCGGCGACCACGCCGATGCGCAGCCAGCCCTCGGGCAGGACGGTGCCCTCGGGGAACGTCGCGACGAGCGCGTGGTCGTCGCCGCCGGCGAGGATGAAGCGCAGCGGGTCGGCGCCGAGGGCGGCGCCGACGGCCTGCAACGGCTCGGCGAGCTCGAACGCGCCCGAGTCGACGTCGACGGCCACCCCGCTGGCGTCGGCGATGTGCCCGACGTCGGCGAGCAGGCCGTCGGAGACGTCGATCATCGCGGTGGCGCCGACGGCCGCGGCGGCGGCCCCCGCGGCGTACGGCGGCTCGGGACGCTTGTAGGCCTCGACCAGCTTGCGGGGCGACCGGAAGCCACGCGCCAGGACCGCCAGGCCGCCGGCCGCCCAGCCCTGCCGGCCGCACAGCGCGACCAGGTCGCCGGGGCGGGCGCCGGAGCGCAGCACCGGGTCACCGTCGACGGACCCCATCACGGTCACCGCCACCACGACCTGGTCGGCCGAGGTGAGGTCGCCGCCCACCACGGAGGCGCCGACCAGCTCGCACTCGGCGGCGATCCCGTCGGCGAGCCCGACCGCCCACGCGGCCGGGAGGTCCGGAGGTGCGGCGAGGCCGACGGTCAGCGCCGAGGCGCGGCCGCCCATCGCGTTGATGTCCGAGAGGTTCGCCGCGGCGACCTTGTGGCCGATCTCCTCCGCCGTCGCCCAGTCGCGGCGGAAGTGCCGGGTGTCGACGTGCAGGTCGGTGGAGACCACGAGCCGCCGGTCGGGTACGGCGAGCACGGCGGCGTCGTCGCCCGGCCCGACCAGCACCTGCTCGCCGTACGAGAACCGCGAGGCGAGCTCGTCGACGAGCCCGAACTCGCCGACGTCGGCCAGGGTGGCGTTGGCAGCGAAGGTCATGTGGTCATCCAACCGCAGGGCAGGACGCGAGAGGGGAGGGCGGGGAGCGTGTTCCTCGCACGGTCGGCGCACGGTAGGTTGAGCGCCGGACCGGTCGACCGTGTCGGGCGCCTCGGGAGGGCCCGGCCAGCCGAGAGCAGAGGAGTGCAGCATGGTGGTGCAGGCCTACATCCTGATCCAGACCGACGTCGGCAAGGCCGCCGAGGTGGCCGCCGAGATCGCAGAGGTCAAGGGCGTCACGCTGGCCGAGGACGTCACCGGTCCCTACGACGTGATCGTGCGCGCCGAGGCCCGCAACGTCGACGAGCTGGGCAAGCTGGTCGTCGCCCGGGTGCAGAACATCGCCGGCATCACCCGCACGCTGACCTGCCCGGTCGTGCACATCTGACGCTGCCGAGCAGCACCAGGACGATGCCACGGCGCCCACCTCTTCGGAGCGTGGGCGCCGTCGTCTGTCTGCTGCTGGTCGCGTCCTGCTCGAGCACCGTCGGCATCGACGCGCCGGAGGTGTCCGGCGCCGACGCACGCACCTGCCGGCGGCTGGTCGACGCGCTGCCGGGGAAGGTCGCCGACCAGCCGCGACGTACGTCGGACGACGGGGCGGGGTACGGCGCCGCGTGGGGCGACCCGCCGATCGTGCTGCGCTGCGGCACCGGCAGGGGCGAGGGGTTCAACGCCTTCGCCAAGTGCCAGGTCGCCAACGGGGTGGCGTGGTACGTGCCGGAGTCGCAGATCCAGGGCCGGCCGGTCGACGTCACGATGACCACCGTGGGCCGGTCGGTCAACGTCGAGGTGGACCTGCCCGAGGACTACTTCCCGCCGGCGGCCGCGATGGTCGACCTGGCACCCGCGATCAAGCGCACGGTGCCCGACGTGAAGCCCTGCCTGTGAGTCAGCGCAGCCCGGTGTCGCGGTGCAGCGCCAGCTGCAGCAGCCGGTCGACGAGCTCGGGGTAGCCGACGCCGCTGGCCGCCCACATCCGCGGGAACATCGACGACGGGGTGAAGCCGGGCATCGTGTTGATCTCGTTGAGCACCACCCGGTCGTCGGGCAGCACGAAGAAGTCGACCCGCGCGAGCCCCTCGCAGGACAGCACCTCGAAGCACTCGCCGGCGAGCTGCCGGATCCGCTCGGTGACCTCGCCGGGCAGGTCGGCCGGGACGGTGAGCTCCGTCTGCTCCTCGGGGAGGTACTTCGCGGCGAAGTCGTAGAACTCGTGCTTCGGGTCGACCACGATCTCGGCCACCACCGAGGTGTCCGGCGGGTTGGTGCCGAAGCCCTGCAGCACGCCGCACTCGACCTCGCGACCGCCTTCGGCGGACGCCTCGACGACCACCTTGGGGTCGTGCCGGCGGGCCTCCTCGACGGCCTCGTCGAGCCGGCCGGGGCCGTGCACCTTGCTGATGCCGATGCTCGAGCCGCCGCGGGCGGGCTTCACGAACACCGGGTAGCCGAGCGAGCTGACCGCCTCGACGCAGGCCGCCCGGTCGGTCTCCCAGTCGCGCGGGGTGATCACGGTGTACGGCAGCACCGGCAGCCCGTGCGCCTGGAGCACCACCTTCATGTAGTGCTTGTCCATGCCGACCGCGGAGCTCAGCACGCCGGCGCCGACGTACCGGACCCCCGCCATCTCGAGCAGGCCCTGGATGGTGCCGTCCTCGCCCCACGGACCGTGCAGCAGCGGGAACACCACGTCGACCTCGCCGAGGGTGCGCGGCACGCTGCTCGGCTCGTGCACGACGATCTCGCTGCCGTGCGTCTCGCTGGACAGCGCGACGGTCGCGCGGGTGGCGTCGACCTCGGGGAGCTTGTCGCTGGTGATCGCCAGGCGTTCTGGATCGGCCGACTCGAGCACCCAGCGGCCGTCGTGCGTGATGCCGATCGGCACCACGTCGTAGCGGTCGGTGTCGATCGCGGACAGCACGCTGCCCGCCGTCACGCACGAGATCGCGTGCTCGCTCGACCGCCCGCCGAACACCACGGCGATGCGTGGCTTGCGGGTCTCCTGCGGCTGGGCATGGTCGCTCATCGCGGTGACCCTACCCGTGACGGCTGCCGGTCCCGCGGACCCCACTCCCTAGGCTGGGCACATGTCCGACGCGTCCGCCACTCCCCCGCCGTACCGCCCGGCCACCCGCGCCGTCACCTCCGGACGTCCGGACCACACCCCGGACAACCCGCTCAACGAGCCGCTCACGATGGCGTCGACGTACGTCGCGGGCGGGACCGTGGAGTACGGCCGCTACGGCAACCCGACCTGGACGGCCTTCGAGCAGGCGCTCGGCGACCTCGAGGGCGGACGCTGCCTGGCCTTCGCGTCCGGTCTTGCCGCCGTGTCGACGATCCTCGACCTGGTCGGCCAGGGCGCGACGGTGGTGGCGCCGCGGCACGCCTACCTCGGCAGCATCGGCCAGATCGCCGACCTCGAGGCGCGGGGCCGGATCCGCGCGCAGCTGGTCGACATCACCGACACCGAGGCCGTGGTCAAGGCGTGCGCGGACGCCGCGCTGGTCTGGCTGGAGTCGCCGACGAACCCGGCCCTCGAGATCGCCGACATCCCGCCGATCGTGGCGGCCGCGCACGAGGCCGGGGCGTACGTCGTGGTCGACAACACGTTCGCGACGCCCCTGCTGCAGCAGCCGCTCGACCTCGACGCCGACCTGGTGGTGCACTCCGCGACCAAGTTCATCTCCGGGCACAGCGACGCGGTGCTCGGCGCGATCGCGACCCGGGACGCCGAGCTGTTCGGCGTACTCAAGAAGCGGCGGGACATGATCGGCGCGATCCCCGGCACGCTGGAGGCCTGGCTGGCGCTGCGCGGGCTGCGCACCCTGCACGTGCGGCTGGAGCGCGCCCAGCACAACGCCGTGGAGCTGACCCGCCGGCTCGGTGAGCACCCGGCCGTCGGCGAGGTCCGCTACCCGGGCTTCGGGGCGATCATCTCGATCGTGCTGGCGGGCGGCGGCATCGCGGCCGACCTGCTCACCCACAAGACCACGCTGTGGGTGCACGCCACCAGCCTGGGCGGCGTGGAGTCGACGTTCGAGCGGCGGCGGCGCTGGAAGACCGAGCCCGCCACCATCCCCGACGGCCTGGTCCGGATGTCGGTCGGCATCGAAGACGTCGACGACCTCTGGGACGACCTGGCGGGCGCGCTCGACGACCTGCTGCCCTCCGACAACGGATAGCTTTCAGTGACCCTGAGGTCACTGAAAGCTATCCAATGTCGGAAGCCTCAGTCTCTCTCGTGCTTGGCTTCCTTGGAGATCAGCGCGGTGAGCATGTCGGCGGCGGTCATCTCGCCCTCGACGACGGCGTGCACGGCCTCGACGAGCGGGGCGTAGACGTCGGCCTGCTGGGCGAGCGCGAGCAGCGACGAGCAGCTCTTCACGCCCTCGGCGACCTGGCGGGTGGAGCGGGTGATCTCCTCGGTGGTCATCCCCTGGCCGAGCTTCTCGCCGAAGGTGCGGTTGCGCGAAAGCGGTGAGGAGCAGGTGGCGACCAGGTCGCCGAGGCCGGCCAGCCCCATCAACGTCATCGGGTCGGCGCCGAACCGGGTGGCCAGCCGGGCGGTCTCGGCGAGGCCGCGGGTGATCACGGAGGCGGTGGTGTTGTCGCCGAAGCCGAGCCCGATCGCCATCCCGACGGCCAGCCCGATGACGTTCTTGTAGGCGCCGCCGAGCTCGCAGCCGATCACGTCGGTGCTGGAGTACGGACGGAACGTCGAGGAGTGGCACAGCGCGCGCAGCCGGGTGGCGTTGTGCTCGTCGGCGCAGGCCACCACGCTCGCAGCCGGCTCCCGGCGGGCGATCTCCATGGCCAGGTTCGGGCCGCTGACCACGCCGATCCGCTCCGGGCCGGCGCCGGTAGTCTCCGCGATCACCTCGCTCATCCGCTTGAGGCTGCCGAGCTCGACGCCCTTCATCAGCGAGACCAGCAGCGCGTCGCCGGGCAGCAGACCGGCCCAGTCGCCGACGTTGTCGCGGAAGGTCTGCGACGGCACCACGAAGAACACCGCCTCCGCGTCGGCCGCCGTCTCCTCGGGGTCGTGCGTGGCCCGCACGCCCTCGGGGATCTCGATGCCGGGCAGGTAGTCGGTGTTCTCGTGCTTCTCGTTGATGGTGGCGCAGAGCTCCTCGCGCCGCGCCCAGAGCACCACCTCGTTGCCGGCGTCCGCGAGGACGACCGAGAACGCCGTCCCCCAGGAGCCGGCACCGAACACCGCAACCTTGCTCATGCGCCTCTCCTCTTCCGGGACCTCTTCGCGTTCGGGTTGCCGGTCTGGCGTACGCCGGCCTTCCGCATGTCGAACCGCTCGGCCGGCGCCTTCTCGCCCCGGATCTCCTCGAGCAGCGTGGTGATGTCGGACATGATCCGGTCCGTCGCCTCGCGCAGCACCGCCGGCGTCAGCGGCTGGCCGCGCAGGTCGTCGAGGTCGACCGGCGGACCCGCGGTCATCGCGATGGTCTTGCGCGGGAACAGCCGCGGCCGCTTGGCGTACGGCGCCAGGATGCCGTTCGCGCCCCACTGCGCCACCGGGACGACCGGTACGTCGGAGGACAGCGCGATCCGGGCGGCGCCGGTCTTGCCGTTCATCGGCCACAGCTCCGGCTGCCGGGTGATCGTGCCCTCGGGGTAGACCACCACGCACTCGCCGTCCTGCACCGCCTCCACGGCCGCCTTGAACGACAGCGACGCGTCGGTGCTCATCCGGTACACCGGGATCTGCTTGGCGCTCCGCACCACCCGGCCGACGACCGGCACGTCGAAGACCGACGCCTTGGCCAGGAAGCGCACCATCCGCCCCCACGCGTAGACGAAGTGCGCGAACGTCAGCGGGTCGATGTGCGAGATGTGGTTGGCGGCGAGCACCACACCGCCCTGCGCGGGGATGTTCTCGCCGCCCTTCCAGCGGCGCTTGGTGAGCACCGTCAGCAGCGGCTCGAGGACCAGCACGCAGATGCCGAAGGCCCAGCCCTTGCGCTCCTGCACCCTGCGTGGGTTCGCCACGTCGCCCTCGTCTCGTCCTGGTCCCGGGTCTCCGTGCGTCCGGGTCGTTCCGGTGAGGTTACTCGCGAGTGAGCCGTCGCACGTGGACCGGCCCACGGTGGACGGACGCGGTGCCCGCAACCGGACCCTGGGAGGATCAGCGGGTGCCCGAGACCACCCCCGCCGAGGACCGCCGGTACGCCGTGCTGGTGCCGGTGAAGCCGCCGGCGTTCGCCAAGTCGCGACTGGCCCCGGTCGGCGATGCCGCGCGGGTGGAGCTGGCCACCGCGTTCGCCGCGGACACCGTGACCGCGGCCCTCGGCTGCCCCGTGGTGGAGCGGGTCCTGGTGGTCACCGACGACCACGTCCTGGCGGGTTGGATGCGCGACCTCGGGGCCGACGTGCTGCCCGACGCCACCACCGACGACCTCAACGCCACGCTGGTGCAGGCCGCCGCCGAGATGCACCGTCGGGACCCCTCGCTGGCCCTCGTCGGTCTGTGCGCCGACCTGCCGGCGCTGCGTACGGACGAGCTCGCCGAGGCGCTGAGCGCCGCAGACCCGGAGCGGATGTCCTTCGTCGCCGACCGCGACGGCGTCGGCACGACGGCGGTCGTCGCGCCGACGCTGACGGAGTTCCGGCCCGCGTTCGGGCCGGGTTCGCGGCAACGGCACCTCGACGAGGGGGCCGTGGAGATCACCGCCGAGGTGCCGACCGTACGTCGCGACGTCGACGACCCCGACGAGCTCGCCGAGGCGGTAGCGCTCGGCGTCGGCCCGCGCACGTCGCTGGTCACGACGATGCTGCGTGCCGCTCCCGAGGACCTAGGCTGAGACCCGTGCAGGCAACGGTGTCCGCGTTCGACGACGAGACCCACGACGGTCGGGTGCTCCTCGACGACGGGGTGGAGCTGCCCTTCGAGGCGTCCGCGCTGCACGGCAGCCGGCTGCGGTTCCTGCGACCCGGTCAGCGGGTGCGGCTCGAGACGGTCGGCGAGGGCGCCGAGCTGTCCGTCGTACGCCTGCAGATCCTGACGCTGCACTGAACGACGCAGGAGGCCCGCCCCTGCCGGGACGGGCCTCCTGCGACGTGCGGAAGGTCAGGCCTTCTTGGCGGTCTTGCGTGCCGTGGTCTTCTTCGCAGTGGTCTTCTTCGCCGCGCTCTTCTTGGCGGGTGCCTTCTTGGCGGGGGCCTTCTTGGCGGTGGTCTTCTTCGCGGCCGTCTTCTTGGCCGCCGGCGCCTTCTTCGCCGTGGTCTTCTTGGCGGCGGTCTTCTTCGCTGGCGCCTTCTTGGCCGCGGTCTTGGCGGTCGTGGTCTTCTTCGCGGTCGCCTTCTTCGCGGTGGCGCCTGCGGCCGTCAGCGTGAGCCGCGGCAGCTTCTTGGCGCCGGAGACGACGGCCTTCAGGTCCGCGCCCGCGCTGAACTTCGGGATCGCGGTCTTCTTCGCCTTGATCCGCTCGCCGGTGCGGGGGTTGCGCACCCAGCGGGCGTCACGCACGCGCTTCTCGAAGGAGCCGAAGCCCGTGATCGCGACCTTCTCGCCCTTGGCGACCTCGCGGGTGATCGTGTCGAGCACGGACTCCAGCGCGTGGGCGGCCTGCTTGCGGTTGCCGTCGAATCGCGCCGCGAGAGTGTCGATCAGCTGACTCTTGTTCACTAGCTAGCCTTTCCGTGTACCAACTCATGGGTCGAGCCGGTGCTCGACTACTTCACGGAACGCTAGGGAAAAGTCGACTCCTCTACAACGACCGCGCGCGTGTTTCCCCTTGTCTCTTTGGGAATTCTCGACGCGATGACTTTGCGGAGGCGGGAAAACCCCTACAGAGTGGCGGGTTTCCAGCTCGGCCGGCCCGCTTCGTACGTCGCGATGTCGTCCTCGTGCGACAGCGTGATCCCGATGTCGTCGAGCCCTTCGAGCAGCCGCCACCGGGTGTAGTCGTCGATCTGGAACGGTGCGGTGATCGCGTCGGCCTGGATGGTCCGGGCCTCGAGGTCGACGACGATCTGCGTGGTCGGGTCGTGCTCGATCTGCTTCCAGAGCTGCTCGACGACGTCCTGCGTGACCTGGGCCGCGACCAGGCCCGCCTTGCCGGAGTTGCCCCGGAAGATGTCCGCGAACCGGCTCGAGATGACGACCCGGAACCCGTAGTCCAGCAAGGCCCACACGGCGTGCTCGCGCGACGAGCCGGTGCCGAAGTCGGGGCCGGCGATGAGCACGGTGGCGCCGTCGTACTGGGGCTGGTTGATCACGAACTGCGGGTCCTTGCGCCAGGCCGCGAACAGGCCGTCCTCGAACCCGGTGCGGGTGACCCGCTTCAGGTACACGGCCGGGATGATCTGGTCGGTGTCGACGTTGCTGCGACGCAGCGGCAGGCCCGTCCCGGTGTGCTGGGTGAACTTCTCCATCGTCGTGCTCCTGTCGGGTCAGGCCAGCGGCGGCAGGTCGGCGGGCGACGCGAGCGTGCCGGTCACCGCGGTGGCGGCGGCGACCAGCGGCGAGACCAGGTGCGTGCGACCGCCCTTGCCCTGCCGGCCCTCGAAGTTGCGGTTGGACGTGGACGCACTGCGCTCGCCGGGCTCGAGCTGGTCGGGGTTCATGCCCAGGCACATCGAGCAGCCGGCGCCGCGCCACTCCGCCCCGGCCTCCTTGAAGACCACGTCGAGGCCCTCGTCCTCGGCCTGCAGCCGGACACGCACGGACCCGGGGACGACGAGCAGCCGGGTGTCGGGCGCGACGTGCCGGCCCTTCACCACCGCGGCCGCGGCGCGCAGGTCCTCGATGCGGCCGTTGGTGCACGAGCCCACGAAGACGGTGTCCACCTTGATGTCGCGCATCGGCGTGCCGGCCTCGAGACCCATGTACTCCAGGGCCTTCTCGGCGGCGAGCTGGTCGCCGTCGTCGTCGAAGCGCGCGGGATCGGGAACCTCGCCGCCGAGGGGGACGCCCTGGCCGGGGTTGGTGCCCCAGGTGACGAACGGGGTCATCGTGCTCGCGTCGAGCACGATCTCCTTGTCGAAGACGGCGTCCTCGTCCGTGACCAGCGTCTGCCAGTGCGCGAGGGCCTCGCCCCAGTGCTCGCCCTTCGGTGCCTCGGGCCGGCCCTCGATGTAGTCGAACGTGGTCTGGTCGGGTGCGATCAGCCCGGCCTTGGCGCCCCACTCGATCGACATGTTGCAGATCGTCATGCGGGCCTCCATCGAGAGCTCCTCGATGGCCGGACCGCGGTACTCCACGACGTAGCCCTGGCCGCCGCCGGTGCCGGTGTGCGCGATCAGCGTCAGCACCAGGTCCTTGGCGGTGACGCCGTCGGGCAGCGAGCCGTTCACGGTGACGGCCATCGTGCGCGGCCGCGACTGCGGCAGCGTCTGGGTGGCGAGGACGTGCTCGACCTCGCTGGTGCCGATGCCGAACGCGATCGCGCCGAACGCGCCGTGCGTCGAGGTGTGCGAGTCGCCGCACACGATCGTCATGCCGGGCTGGGTGAGGCCGAGCTGCGGGCCGACCACGTGCACGATGCCCTGCTCGACGTCGCCGAGCGGGTGCAGCCGGACGCCGAACTCCTCGCAGTTGCGGCGCAGCGTCTCGACCTGCGTGCGCGAGACCGGGTCGGCGATCGGCTTGTCCAGGTCGAGCGTCGGGACGTTGTGGTCCTCGGTGGCCAGGGTGAGGTCGGGACGGCGGACCCGGCGGCCGGCCAGCCGCAGCCCCTCGAACGCCTGCGGCGAGGTGACCTCGTGGATCAGGTGCAGGTCGATGAAGAGCAGGTCCGGCTCGCCCTCGGCACTCCGGACGACGTGCTCGTCCCAGACCTTCTCCGCAAGGGTCCTGCCCATGACTGCTGCTCCTGTGTCTCGACCGTGGGGATTCCCAGGTTCGTCGGGGGCGGCTCCCGGATCGACTTGCAATCCAGAATGTGAGACGCCATTATCAGAGTATGGACAACAGTAGCGGAGTCGGCGTCCTCGACAAAGCGGCTCTCGTGCTCTCGGCACTCGAGGCAGGCCCGGCCACGCTGGCCGGCCTGGTCGCCGGCACCGGACTGGCCCGACCGACCGCGCACCGGCTCGCCGTCGCGCTCGAGCACCACCGGCTGGTGGCCCGCGACATGCAGGGCCGCTTCGTGCTCGGCCCGCGGCTGGCCGAGCTGTCCGCCGCCGCGGGCGAGGACCGGCTGCTCGCCGCGGCCGGCCCGGTGCTGGCCCGGCTCCGCGACATCACCGGCGAGTCCGCCCAGATGTGGCGCCGGCAGGGCGACTACCGCGTCTGCGTCGCCGCCGCCGAGCGGCCCTCCGGCCTGCGGGACACCATCCCGGTCGGCTCGCAGCTGACCATGCGGGCCGGCTCCGCGGCCCAGATCCTGCTGGCCTGGGAGGACCCGGAGCGGATGCACCGCGGCCTGCAGAACGCCGCCTTCTCGGCCACCGCGCTCTCCGGCATCCGGCGTCGCGGCTGGGCCCAGTCGGTCGGCGAGCGCGAGCAGGGCGTGGCGTCCGTGTCCGCGCCGGTCCGCTCCCCCTCCGGCAAGGTGATCGCCGCGGTCTCCGTCTCGGGTCCGCTCGAGCGGCTGTCCCGTCAGCCCGGGCGGATGCACGCGCCCGCCGTGCTCGCGGCCGCGGAGCGGCTCTCCGAGTCGCTGCGGCGGGCGGCGGAGTAGGACTCTCTAGAACAGCGCCTCGGTCTCCAGGTCGAGCAGCAGCTGCTTGCGCTCGACGCCGCCGGCGTAGCCGGTGAGGGTGCCGTCGGCACCGACCACCCGGTGGCACGGGATCACGATCGGGATCGGGTTGCGGCCGTTGGCCAGCCCGACGGCGCGGGCGCCGTGGCCGGTCATGCCGAGCCGGCCGGCGATCTCGCCGTACGTCGCGGTGTCGCCGTAGCCGATCGTCCGCAGCTGCTGCCACACCTTGAGCTGGAACGGCGAGCCGTCGGGGGCGAGCGGCAGGTCGAACTCCTTGAGGTCGCGCGCGAAGTACGCGTCGAGCTGGCGCCGCACCTCGACCAGCAGCGCGTCGTCGTCCGCGCGGTCGCCGACGGGACGACCGGCCGAGCGCACCGCCGCCTGCACGGCCGAGGACCGCGCGGACAGGCCGGCCTGCCGGGGACCGTCGAACTCGATCGCGGTGACCGCGCCCTTGTGCGCGATGACCCGCAGCTCGCCGACGGGTGAGTCGAGGGTGGTCCACATGTCAGTGCTCCTCGGTGGTGGGGACCGGCGCCGAAGCGTGCCGCGCGGGAGGAAGGTCGAGGGTCGCCCAGAGGTGCATCAGGGCGTAGGAGCGCCAGGGCCGCCAACGCTCACCGGTGCCGGCGTCGTCGGGGTGCTCCCCCAGCTGCGCCAGCACCCGGCGTACGGCGAGGTCGGTCGGCAGGAACACGTCGGGGTCGCCGAGCGCCCGCAGCGCGACGTAGTCGGCGGTCCACGGCCCGATGCCCGGCAGTGACAGCAGCCGGGCCCGGACGTCGGCGCGAGCCGCGCTGTGGTCGAGGGGGATGTCGCCGGCGGCCAGTGCCTCGCACAGGCCGACCAGGGCGCGACCACGGGCCCGCGGCATCGGCAGCTCCTCGGGATCGGCGTCGGCCAGCGCGGCCGCGGTCGGGAACAACCGGTGCGGCGAGCCGTCCGGCCCGGGCACCGTCTCGCCGTACCTCTCCACGAGCTTGCCGCCCAGCGAGATCGCGCCGGCGAGCGACACCTGCTGACCGATCACCGTGCGGATAGCGATCTCGTCGCCGTCGACGGTGCCGGCCACGCGCAGACCGGGGCGCGCCCGGACCAGCCGCGCCATCCGCGGGTCCTCGGCGAGGCCGTCGTCGACCGCGACCGGGTCGCAGTCGGCGTCGAGCAGCCGCCGGCAGCGCTCGACCGCGGACCCGACGTCGCGCAGGTCCTCGACGGTGAGCGTGCAGCGCACGAACACCGTGCCGGTGCCCGGGTCGTCGACGGGGAAGGTCAGCCGCACCCGGCCGTGGCCGTGCGGGAGGGCGAGGGTGCGTGCGTACCAGTCGGGGCCGCTCGCCTCCACGCCCGGCACCAGGTGCGCGGCGAGGAAGCGCAGCAGCTCGGCACCGGCGAACGGCGCCCGCACCGGCAGCCGCAGCTCGATCTGTCCTGGGCTGCTGCCGGTGGTCTTGGCGCGGCCCCGCAGGGTGCTCGGCGTGGTGTCGTACACCTCGCGGATCGTGTCGTTGAACTGCCGCACGCTCGCGAACCCGGACGCGAACGCCACGTCGGCGAAGGGCATCGCGGTGGTCTCGATGAGGATCCGGGCGTTCTGGGCACGCCGGGCCCGGGCCAGCGCGAGCGGGCCGGCGCCGAGCTCGCCGGTGAGCAGCCGGTTGAGGTGCCGGGGCGTGTAGCCGACCCGCCGGGCCAAACCGTCGACGCCCTCGCGCTCGACCACACCGTCGGAGATCAGCCGCATCGCGCGGCCGGCGCTGTCGGCGGCCACGTCCCAGTCCGGCGACCCCGGCGTCGCGTCCGGCAGGCAGCGCTTGCACGCCCGGAACCCGGCCGCCTGCGCGGCCGCCGCGGTGCGGTGGAACGTGACGTTCTTCTTCGCCGGCGTCCGCGCCGGGCAGGACGGCCGGCAGTAGATGCCGGTCGAGGTCACGCCGGTGTAGAACACCCCGTCGAAGCGACGGTCCCGGCTCTTCACGGCCCGGTAGCAGGCCTCGGTGTCCTCGATGTCCATGCCCCGATCCTGCCGCACCCCACCGACAGGTGCTGGCGGAAAACGGACATGGGAGGGCGGGCCGCTGGTTGAGGTGCGGACCGCCAGGTGCGCCTCGAAACCATCGGTGACGTACCCCGCGTGCCTGCCACGTCCGCCACGCCCTGGTCTCCAGGCTCGCGGTAGCCCGCCCGCACCTCAACCATCGGAAGGTCCGCCGCCGATCCTGTCTGGACTGAGGAGCAGCGAGCGACGAAGGAGCGATGCTGCGAGGAGCGAAGACAGGATCTTCCGGGCGGCGGACGAGCGCGGCGGAGCCGCGCCGGTCCAGCTGGTACCCCCGACCGGATTCGAACCGGCGCTACCGCCTTGAGAGGGCGGCGTGCTAGGCCACTACACAACGGGGGCGAGAGCGACGCGACTCTAGCGAAAGCTCGAGATCAGCGTCCAATCGAGAGAGCCCTTCGGCTACTCGCTGGGGTACTAGGACTCGAACCTAGACTAACTGGACCAGAACCAGTCGGGCTGCCAATTACCCCATACCCCATGGGTGGTGCGCTCCTTGCGAAGCCCGGACGAGGATACACGTCGGGTTCGGTCGTCACCAATCGGCATCGGGCCCCACCAGGCGCGGGTGAGCACCCTCACATCAGGCGGTCGCGACCTCGCCCGCCGGCGCCGGTCCGGGCTCCGGCTCGGGCGGCTGGGTCTTGGTCTGCAGGCCCATCCGGCGGGCCACCCAGAGCACCAGCACGGTGTACACGCCGGACTGGGTGACGGTGACCACGATGTTCCACCAGCTGATCTCGGAGATGTTCAGGCTGTCGCCGAGGTTGCCGAAGGCGAGCGCGAAGCCGAAGGCCAGGAAGTTGTTCAGCACGTGCAGCGCGATGCCGGCCTCGAGCCCGCCGGTCTTGGTGACCAGCCAGGCCGCGATCAGGCCGAACGCCAGGCGGTCGAAGAACAGCGGGAAGTTCTGCGACCCGTGCGCGAGCGCGAACAGCACGGCGGTGACCACGATCGCGACCCACTTGCCGAGGTTCGCCTGGGCACGGGGGAACAGCGACCCGATCGCCATCAGCGTGTAGCCGCGGAAGATGTACTCCTCGCCGGCCGCCTGCAGCGGGGTGGTGAGCAGGATCACCAGCGCACTGGCGGCGGTCGACACGGTGAAGTGGTTCAGCGACCCGTCGCCGACGTCCTCGCCGGTGCCGGGGAGCAGCGAGCCGACCGCCACCTGGGCGATCAGCGCGACCACGGCGAGGCCCAGGCAGGTCGCGAAGAACCGCCAGCGCATCTTCGGGACCACGGAGGTCAGCCAGCGCGGCCGCATGCCGTGCAGCACCCGGATCACGAACCAGGTGACGAGCACCATCGACGCGAGCCCGAGGTTGAGGCCGAGCAGCGAGCTCGGGGTGACCTTGGAGAAGTCGGCGGAGCGACCGAACGCGTCGAGGTAGCTCCCGGGCGCGAACGCCGCCGCGACGAGCGCCACGAGCACGAACACGACCGTGGTGACGAACAGGAACCCGAACAGGCAGATCAGCAGACCCAGCACCGGCTTCCACCAGACGTAGGTCCAGGTGCGGAGCATCTGGTGGTACGGCGTCGGCTCGGGGTGCGGGAACGACGGGTACCTCGGCTGCGGCTGGTACGAGCGCGGGGGGTAGTACGTCGGCGGCGGGTAGTCGTGGACAGGGGGCGGCTGCTGCCCCGGAGGCGGGCCCGGGTACTGCTCAGTCATCGGACAACCCCGTATCCCCTCTGCACCGCACGGTGCTCTGTACAACCAGTGTCCCCCGCATGCCCAGCCGGCATGCAGGAACCGGACGATCGGCCGGGTCAGCCCTCCTGGGCGCCGGCCAGCCGGTTCAGCGAGCGCTCGCGACCGAGCAGCTCCATGGACTCGAACAGCGGCGGCGAGACGCGTCTGCCGGTGATCGCCACGCGGACCGGGCCGAACGCGTGGCGCGGCTTGAGGCCCATGTCCTCGACGAGCGCGCGGCGCAGCGCCTCCTCGATCGACGGGGTGTCCCACGTGGGCAGGTCGGCGAGCGCGGCGCTGGCGGCCTTGACCACGGCCCGGCCGTTCTCGTCGAGGAGCTTGTCGGCGTCGGCCGGGTCGCGGCTGAAGGAGTCCTCGTCGACGAACAGGAAGCCGAGCATGTCGACCGCCTCGCCGAGCACGGTCATCCGCTCCTGCACCAGAGGGGTGGCCCGGCGGAGCAGCGCCTGCTGGTCGTGGGTGACCTGCTCGGGCAGCACCTCCGCCGCCTGCAGGTAGGGCACCAGCCGGGTGGCGAGGTCGTCGACGTCGAGCGTCCGCAGGTGCGCGGCGTTGATCGCCTCGGCCTTCTTGAGGTCGAACCGGGCCGGGTTGGGGTTCACCCGCTCGAGCCGGAACGCAGCCACCATCTCGGCCATCGTGAAGATGTCGTTGTCCTCGGAGATCGCCCAGCCCAGCAGCGCGAGGTAGTTGAGCAGGCCCTCCGGCACGAAGCCGCGCTCGCGGTAGCCGAGGAGGTTCGCCTCGGGGTCGCGCTTGGAGAGCTTCTTGTTGCCCTGGCCCATCACGTAGGGCAGGTGCCCGAACCGCGGGGTCGCGGCGTCGGTGACGCCGACGTCGCGCAGCGCCGCGTACAGCGCGATCTGGCGCGGCGTGGACGACAGCAAGTCCTCGCCCCTCAGCACGTGGGTGATCTGCATCAGCGCGTCGTCGACCGGGTTGACCAGCGTGTAGAGCGGGTGGCCGTTGGCCCGGACCAGCACGTAGTCGGGGACGTTCTCGGGCTGGAAGCTGATGTCGCCGCGCACCAGGTCGGTGAACGTGATCGGCTCGTCGGGCATCCGGAACCGCAGCACCGGCTTGCGTCCCTCGGCGACGTAGCCCGCGACCTGCTCGGCCGTGAGCGAGCGGCACTGGCCGTCGTAGCCGGGGGCCCGTCCCTCGGAGCGGGCCTTCGCGTTGCGCTCGTCGATCTCCTCCGACGAGCAGTAGCAGTGGTACGCCCGGCCGCCCTCGTGCAGCCGGCGGGCCACGTCGGCGTAGGTGTCGTAGCGCTCGGACTGCCGGTACGGGCCGTGGGGCCCGCCGACCTCGGGACCCTCGTCCCAGTCGAAGCCGAGCCAGCGCATCACCTCGAGCAGGGTGTCGTAGGACTCCTGGCTGTCGCGGGCCGCGTCGGTGTCCTCGATGCGGAACACGAAGGTGCCCCCGTGGTGCCGCGCGAACGCCCAGTTGAACAAGGCGGTGCGGGCCAGGCCGACGTGCGGCGACCCGGTCGGCGAGGGGCAGAAGCGGACGCGGACCGCGGCCGCGTCGGAGTCAGTCACGGGAGACCACCTTGTTCGTCAGGGAGCCGATGCCGGCGACGGTCACCTCGACCTCGTCGCCGACCTGCATCGGGCCGACACCCTCGGGGGTGCCGGTGAGGATCACGTCGCCGGGAAGCAGCGTCATCACGCTGGAGACGTAGGACACCAGCGTCGCGACGTCGAAGACCATGTCCTTGGTGCGGCCGTCCTGCACCACGTCGCCGTTGAGGTGCGTGGTCACCCGCAGGTCGGAGGTGTCGAGGTCGGTCTCGATCCACGGGCCGAGCGGGCAGAACGAGTCGAAGCCCTTCGCGCGGGTGAACTGCACGTCGCCGCGCTGCAGGTCGCGCGCGGTCACGTCGTTGCCGACGGTGTAGCCGTAGACCACGTCGGCGACCCGCTCGGGCGCGACGTCACGGCAGATCCGGCCGATCACCACCGCGAGCTCGCCCTCGTAGTGCAGCTCGTGCGACTGCCGCGGGTAGAACACGGGGTCGCCCGGGCCCACCACCGAGGTGTTCGGCTTGAGGAACATCAACGGCTCGGTGGGCACGTCGCCACCCATCTCGGCGGCGTGCGCGGCGTAGTTCCTCCCGATGCCGACGACCTTGCTGCGGGGCAGCACCGGCGCGAGCAGGCGTACGTCGGACAGCGGCACCTCGGTGTCGGTCAGCTGCACGCCGACGTACAACGGGTCGCCGGCCAGCCCGACCAGCACCGTGTCGTCGGCGGGGATGCCGAGGTCGTCGACGTCGCCGGTGACCACGCCGTACTGGGGTTCGTCACCGGTGGTGAACCTCGCGATACGCACCCGTCGAGCCTACCGGCGGGTCACCGGTGGGCGGCTCCCTACCCTGGTGGCTGTGGACACCCGCACCGAGCCCGCGACCGTCGTGCTCGACGACGACACGTACGCCGCACGCCGCGCGGCGCACGAGGCGCGGGTCGACGCGTGGCTTCGGCCGCACCTCCAGCGGCGCGAGCAGGGCGTGCCGCACCCGGTCGAGGACTTCCTGTTCACCTACTACTCCCAGCGCCCGGCCGCGCTGCGCCGCTGGCACCCCGGGTACGGCGTCGCGGTACCCGCGTCGTCGGGGCTCGGGGAGCTCAAGGGGTACCAGGTGTCGAGGCTCGCCTCGCTCGCACCTCGACCAGCGGTCACCGTCTCCCCCGACCACGTCGCGGCGCGGCGTCCGCTGCTCGACGCGACCCGCTCGCTGCTCGCCGCGACCGCCTCCCGTCCGCCGACGCTGGGCTGCTTCGGGATGCACGAGTGGGCGATGGTCTACCGGCTCGACCAGACCGACGTGCGGCACGCCTCGTGGCCGCTGCGGCTCGGCCCGGCCGGCACCGACGCGGTGGTGGAGTCGCACCGGATCTCCTGCTCGCACTTCGACGCGTTCCGGTTCTTCACCGACGAGGCGCGGCCGCGCAACGCGCTGCGGCCGGCGAGCCACGACCGGGCCGCGTTCGAGCAGCCGGGCTGCCTGCACGCCGGCATGGACCTCTACAAGCACGCGTTCCGGCTCACCCCGATGATCTGCTCGGACCTGGTCGCCGACTGCTTCGCGCTGGCCCGCGACATCCGGGTGCTCGACATGCGCGCGTCGCCGTACGACCTGAGCGACCTGGGGCACTCCCCCGTCCGGGTGGAGACCGCCGAGGGCAAGCAGGAGTACGTCGCCGTGCAGCGCGCGTTCGCCGAGCGCGGCGCTCCGCTGCGGCAACGGCTGCTCGACGAGTGCGAGCGACTCCTGGCGATGTAGGCCGTGTTGGCAAAGTCCTCGTCGGCTGCGCGCCGCCATGGACGGCGCCTCGCTGCGTTGTCGGGGACTCGACGATGCCCGCATCGCCTTCGCTCCTCCGCCTTGCCGGGCACCGCCCCTGACGACGCTCGCTCCGACGATCCCTTCACCAACACGCCCCAGGCGTTCAGTCGTTGTCCACGTCGAACCGGGCCCGCCCGTCGACGCACTCCGCGCGCACCCGCGCCTCGTGCTCGCCGCCCTCGAAGCGCACCTCGACCTCCTCCGGCCCGCGCTCGCGTACGTCGACGGAGTCCCCGTCGTCGGGGCTCGCCGACTGCAGCGAGATCGAGGAGCCCTGGCAGCGCACGGAGACGTAGCCGGCGCGACCGCGCCACCCGGCAGTGTGGGGCGCGGGGGTGGCCCGGTGCGTCGCGGGCGGCGAGCTGGGGCGGGGCGCGGGGGCGGTGCTGACCGCCGACCGGGAGGGCCGCGGGGCCCGGCTCGGCGACGCCGTCGGCCGGACCCGCTGCCGGTGCGGGGGGGTGGTGGCCGTGGCGGTCGGGTCCTCGGTGGGACGGGGGACGTGCGTGGTGCGGACCGACGTGGCCCGCGCCGTCGGCACGTCGCCGCGGGACCGCCCCAGCTGTCCCGCGGTGTTGATGGCGGCCCAGGTCATCGTGGTGCCGGC
>JABFXA010000420.1 GCA_013361955.1 Nocardioidaceae bacterium | reverse complement strand
CCCGAGGGCTTCGACGTGCTCGCCTCGACGGCGGGCACCCCGGTGGCGGCGTTCGAGGACCTCGACCGGCGGCTGGCCGGGGTGCAGTGGCACCCCGAGGTGCTGCACACCGAGCACGGCCAGGAGGTGCTCAGCCGGTTCCTGCTCGACATCGCCGGCTGCCGGCCGACCTGGACGATGGTGAACATCGTCGACGAGCAGGTCGAGCGGATCCGCGAGCAGATCGGCGACAAGCGGGCGATCTGCGGGCTCTCCGGCGGCGTCGACTCCGCGGTCGCCGCGGCCCTGGTGCAGCGCGCGATCGGTGACCAGCTCACCTGCGTGTTCGTCGACCAGGGCCTGCTGCGCAAGGGCGAGGCCGAGCAGGTGGAGCGCGACTTCGTGGCCGCGACCGGCGTCTCGCTGCACGTGGTGGAGGCGTCCAAGCAGTTCCTCGACGCGCTGGCCGGGGTCACCGACCCGGAGCAGAAGCGCAAGATCATCGGCCGCGAGTTCATCCGCAGCTTCGAGGGCGCCGAGGCCGAGATCGTCGGCGACGCGGCCGCGCACGGCGAGCGGGTGGAGTTCCTGGTGCAGGGCACGCTCTACCCCGACGTCGTCGAGTCCGGCGGCGGCGCGGGCACCTCGAACATCAAGTCCCACCACAACGTCGGCGGCCTGCCCGACGACCTGCAGTTCGAGATCGTCGAGCCGCTGCGCACCCTGTTCAAGGACGAGGTGCGGCTGGTCGGCGAGCAGCTCGGGCTGCCCGCGGACCTGGTCTGGCGGCACCCGTTCCCGGGCCCCGGGCTGGCGATCCGGATCGTCGGCGAGGTCACCCAGGACCGCCTCGACATCCTCCGCGAGGCCGACGCGATCGCCCGCGAGGAGGTCACCCACGCCGGCCTCGACCGCGACATCTGGCAGTTCCCGGTGGTGCTCCTCGCCGACGTCCGCTCGGTCGGAGTGCAGGGTGACGGGCGCACGTACGGCCACCCGGTCGTGCTGCGGCCGGTGACCTCCGAGGACGCGATGACCGCCGACTGGGCCCGGCTGCCGTACGACGTCCTGGAGACCATCTCCACCCGGATCACCAACGAGGTGCCGCAGGTCAACCGGGTGACGCTCGACGTGACCAGCAAGCCGCCGGGCACCATCGAGTGGGAGTGACCCGGCCGGCGGTGCTGAGAGAACGTAACCTCGTGCCGTGATGCCGGAGGGGTACGTCGTGCGCGCGCTGCGCGAGGCGGATGCGCCGGCCCTCGCCTCGGCGTACGCCCGCAACCGGACGCACCTCGAGCCCTGGGACCCGCGGCGGGACGAGAGCTTCTACACCGAGCAGGGCCAGCGGGTCGCCGTGCACCAGCAGCTGAGCGCCGTGCGGATGGGGCTGATGGTGGCCTGGCTGGTCGTCAAGGACGGCGAGCTGGTCGGCCGGGTGAACCTCAACAACATCGTCCGAGGCGCCCTGCACAGCGCGGCGGTCGGCTACTGGGTCGACGCGGCCCACCTGGGTCGCGGCCTGGCCACGGCAGCGGTCGAGCACGCCGTCGAGGAGGCCCGGTCGATGGGGCTGCACCGTGTGGAGGCCGGCACGCTGCTGCACAACGCCGCGTCGCAGGCGGTGCTGCGCAAGTGCGGGTTCACGGAGTACGGCCTGGCCCCGCGGTACCTGTTCATCGCCGGCCTGTGGCAGGACCACCGGCTGTTCCAGCGCATCCTGCACGACGAGCCGCCGGCGTAGCGGTCTCGGGGTTCTCCCGGAAACACCCCTGGAAGATCGGCATCCGTCGTCTCTTCGTGACCTCGCGTAGGCATACTGGTCGCCGTCACAGCATCGTTCCTGGGGAGAGGCAGTTGTCCCGTCTCGCGACGTACGTCAAGGCCGGCACGCGGCGGCTGGTCATGTCCCGGGTGGGCCGCAACGGGATCGACCTCTCCCAGCTGGAGAAGGTGCCGGACTCCCTGGTCTGGCCGCTGCACCGCGACGGCACCGACCCGGTGGCGCGCATCGAGGAGGTCCGCGAGCGCGAGCCGGTGCACCGGCTGACCTCGTTCCTGGGCCTGAACATCTGGCTGGTCACCGGCGAGCGCGAGGTGCGCGAGGTGCTCGCCGACACCGGCAGCTACAGCAACGACATCCGCCCGTTCGTGGGCAAGAAGGGCTCGCGCACAGACGGCGACATCGGCGGTCTCGGCTTCACCGACCCGCCCGAGCACACCAAGCTGCGCAAGCTGCTCACCCCGGAGTTCACGATGCGCCGCCTCGAGCGGCTGCGCCCGCGCATCGCGGACATCGTCGAGCGGCAGCTCGACGAGGTGGAGGCGCAGGCCGCCGCCCACGACGGTGTCGTCGACCTGGTGCCGGCGTTCGCGTTCCCGATCCCGTTCCTGGTGATCTGCGAGCTGCTCGGCCTGCCCGACGAGGACCGCGAGACGTTCCGCCAGCTCGGCTCCGCCCGGTTCGACGTGTCGTACGGCGGCACCGGCGCGTTCGGCGCGGTCTCCGACTCGCGGAAGTTCCTGATGGAGGCGACCCGCAAGCAGCGCACCGACCCGGGCGAGGGCCTGATCGGCCAGATCATCCGCGAGCACGGCGACGAGATCAACGACTTCGACCTCGGCGGGCTCGCCGACGGAGTGTTCACCGGCGGCCTCGAGACCAGCGCGAGCATGCTCGCGCTCGGCACCGCGGTGCTGCTCGACCACCCCGACGACTACGCGCGGGTCGGCACCGACCCGACCGCGGTGGCGCGCACCGTCGAGGAGCTGCTGCGCTACCTGACCGTCGTGCAGATCGCGTTCCCGCGGTTCCCCAAGCACGACGTCGAGCTGGCCGGCCATCGGATCAAGAAGGGCGACGTGATCGTCGCGCACCTGGCCGGCGCGAACCGCGACGGCCGCCTCGGCCGGATGATGGACGCCTTCGACCCGTCCCGCCCGGTCAGCGCGCACCTCGCGTTCGGACACGGCTTCCACCGCTGCGTGGGCGCCGAGCTGGCCCGGATGGAGCTGCGCACCGCGTTCCCCGCGCTGGCCCGCCGGTTCCCGGACCTGTCGCTGGCCACCGACCGGCTCGACTACCGCCAGCTCTCGATCGTGTACGGCGTCGAGTCGGTGCCGGTCCGGCTCCGCTGACCTACAACGCGCCGCTTTCCCGTCCGGCGACCGGTACGTCGGCGTACGGGTCGACCACCCGGCTGCGCGGTGACCGCTCCGACTGCGGCCAGCGCTCCTCGGCCAGGATCGCGAGCGGCGACGCGGTGAAGATCGTCGAGTAGATCCCGATCGACAGCCCGAGCAGCAGCGCCACCGCGAAGTCGGTGAGCGAGTCGCCGCCGAGCACCGCGAGCGCGGCCAGGATGAACATCGCGCCGAGGCCGGTGTTCACGGTGCGCGGGACGGTCTGCAGGATCGCCGCGTTGACGGCCTGCCGCAGGGGCACGCCGACGGTCTCCCGGGTGTGCTCGCGGATCCGGTCGAACACCACGATGGTGTCGTTCACCGCCAGGCCGATGATCGACAGCACGGCGGCGAGGAACACCCCGTCGACGGGCTTGCCGAGCCACGCGAAGACGCCGACCACGGTGAGCACCACGTGTGCCATCGAGAGCACCGCCGCGCCGGCGTACGTCCAGCGGAACCGGAAGGCCAGGTACAGCATCTGCGCGCCCACCGCGATGCCGAACGCCAGCAGCGCCTTGGTCCGCAGCTCGTCGCCCAGCGTCGGGCCGATCAGCTCGTCGCGCTGCTTCGTGACGCCGCCGGCCGCGTCGTCGAGGGACCGCTCGATCGCGAACGCCTCGTCGTTGGAGATCTGGCCGGTGCGCACCGTGACGTTGTCGTCGCCGCCGTCGCCGGAGGCCTGCACGACGGCGTTCGGGTAGCCGGCGTCGGAGACCGCCTCGCGGGCCTGCTCGACCGACAGCGGCTGGCTGGTGGCGTACTCCAGGATCCGGCCGCCGGTGAACTCCACGCCCAGGTTCAGCCCGCGGACGACGATGCCGCCGACCGCGAGCACGCCGACCACGACCGCGACGCCCACCCACAGCCCGGCCCGGCGCATCGCGAACGGGCCCTTCTCGGTCAGCCAGCCCCGCAGTCGGCCCTTCCCGGCGATGCCGGAGGCCCGTGGCGGGAGGCGGCGGACCACCAGGTCGGTGAGCACCCGGGCGACCACCAGCGCCGAGACCATCGAGGCGACCACGCCGATCGACAGCGTCACGCCGAAGCCCTTCACGGGACCGGACGCGAAGAGGAACAGGAGCCCGGCGGCGAGCAGCGTGGTGACGTTGGAGTCGAGGATCGCCGACCAGGCCTTGGTGTAGCCGGTGTCGAGGGCCGGTTGCAGGCCGGCGCCGCGGTGCCGGGCGTACTCCTCCCGGGCTCGCTCGAAGACCAGGACGTTGGCGTCGATCGCCAGGCCGATCGCGAGCACGAACCCGGCCAGCCCTGGCAGCGTCAGCGTCGCCCCGAGCCAGACCAGCATCCCGTAGGACAGCAACGCGTAGCCGCCGAGCGCGACCGTCGCGAGCAGCCCCACCACGCGGTACACGAGCACGATGAACAGCCCGGTCAGCACCAGCCCGATGATCGCCGCCTCGACCGACGCGTCGATCGCGGCGTCACCGAGCGTCGCGCCGACCGTGCGCTGCTCGATCACCTCGACCGGGACCGGCAGCGCGCCGCCCTTGATCAGGATCGCCAGGTCGTTCGCGCTCTCCTGGGTGAAGCCGCCGGTGATCTGGGTGGCGCCGCCCGCGCCCTGGCACAGCTCGGGTTGGACGGCGGGGGACGAGATCACCTCGCGGTCGAGCAGGATCGCGATCCGCTGACCGCCCTGGGGCGTCCGACAGGCCTCGCCGACCAGGTCGCGCCACTGCGGGGCGCCGGCGCCGTTGAACGTCACGGACACCACCCACTGGCCGATCCCGTCCTGGGTCTGTTCGCCCGAGGCGTCCCGGACGCCGTTGCCGTCGAGCACCTGCGGGCCGAGCACGATGCGCTGCCCGGACTCGTCGGTGACCACCCGTCCGGGCGGCGCCGGCTGGCCCGGCTGCGGCACCCCGCGGACGACGTGGAACCCGAGCTGCGCGGTCTTCCCGATCACGTCGGCCGCCTCGCGCGGGTCCTGCACGCCCGGCAGCTCGACGATGATCCGCCGCTCGCCGGAGCGGACCAGGGTGGG
>JABFXA010000270.1 GCA_013361955.1 Nocardioidaceae bacterium | reverse complement strand
TCCGAGACCGCCCGGGCCGCGGTCACGGTGGCGGCCGCGAACCCGGCGAAGTCGGTGTCGGCGCCGATGCCCGACGTGAGCGCGGCGTACCAGATCCGGCCGGCGCCGTCCCAACTGGTGCCGCCGAGCGCGACGGCGGCGTTGTGGAACGCCTTGTTCGGGATGCCCGAGTTGGTGTGCACGCCGCCGTTGTCGTCGCTGGTCTCGACGTAGTCGCGCAGGTGCGCGACCTGCGGGTCCTTGCCCAGCGTCGGGTCGTCGTACGCCGTGCCGGGCTCGGCCATCGACCGCAGCGCGCGGCCCTGCACCGACGGCAGGAAGATGCCCTCGCCGATCAGCCAGTCGGCCTCGGTCACCGACTGCCGCAGCAGGCGCTGCTTCAGGCACGACCCGAACACGTCGGACACCGACTCGTTGAGCGCGCCGGGCTGGTCGCGGTAGGTGAGGTTCGCGGTGTACTGCGTGACCGCGTGCGTCAGCTCGTGGCCGAGGACGTCGACCGGCTTGGTGAAGCGCCCGAACACCTTGCCGTCGCCGTCACCGAAGACCAGCTGGTTGCCGTCCCAGAAGGCGTTGTCGTAGTCGCGCTGGTAGTGCACGGTCGCGTCGACCGGCGCCCCCTGGCCGTCGAACGAGTCGCGGTCGTAGACCTCGCGGTACAACGCGAGCGACCCCTCGACCCCGGCGTACGCCTCGTCGACCGCGACGTCGCCGGACACCTCGTCGCCCGCGGCCCGGACCAGCTCGCCGGGGAGGTCGCTCCCGTTGTCCGCGGTGTACACCGAGAACGCCTTGGCGCCGGCCGCCCGGGTGCGCTCGGTCGGCGGCGCCTCGACCCGCCGGGTGCGCAGCTCGGCATCGATCTCGAGGGTGTGCCGCGACCGGTCGCACGCGTCGGAGTCGGGGTGCGAGGAGGCGATCTTGTCGAGCAGGTACGGCGGGACGATCTGGCACCGAGTCATGCGAGACGTCTATCCCTCGCCACCGACAGGTAAACGGACCGGGACCCTCGTGAAGGCTGTGACAGACTCTGGCCCGTGTTGACCATCGGACTCCTCGGCGGGATGAGCTGGGAGAGCAGCATCGAGTACTACAAGCTGCTCAACCTCGGCGTCGAGCAACGCCTCGGCGGGCTGCACTCGGCGAAGGTCGTGATGTCCAGCGTGGAGTTCGCCGAGCTCACCGAGCTGCAGCAGGCGGGCCGCTGGGACGACGTCGCGGACCTGCTGTCCACCGCCGCGCGCGGCGTCGAGGCGGCCGGCGCCGACCTGATGCTGATGTGCACGACCGCCTTCCACACCGTCGCCGAGAAGGTCGAGGGCTCGGTCGGGATCCCGTTCCTGCACCTCGCCGACGTGGTCGCCGACGCGGTGCGGGCGAAGGGGCTGAGCACGGTCGGCCTGGTCGGGACGTCGTTCGCGATGGAGCGCCCGTTCTTCCGTGACCGCCTCGCCTCGCACGGGCTCGAGGTCCTCGTCCCGGAGGAGCGGCACCACGACACCGTCAACCGGATCATCTACGGCGAGCTGGTGCACGGGAAGGTCCTCGACGCGTCCCGGGCCGCCGTCGTCGGCGTCATCGACGAGCTGTGGGACCAGGGCGCGCAGGGCGTGATCCTGGGCTGCACCGAGCTGGAGCTGCTGGTCAAGCAGGCCGACTGCGAGATCCCGGTGTTCCCGTGCACCACCCTGCACGTCGAGGCGGCGCTGGACCGCGCGCTGGCCTGAGGCCTACCGCGACAGCGCGGCGTCCACGGCCTCCGGGAGCACGTCGCCCGCCCGGCCGCGCACGACCAGGTCCGCGACGTCGTCGAGCGGGGTCGGCTCGTCGTTCACGATCGCGAGGCGAGCACCGTTGCGGAGCGCGAGCAGGGGCAGGTCGGCGGCCGGGTACACCACCAGCGACGAGCCCACGGTGAGCAGCAGGTCGGCGGTCCCGGCCAGGGACACCGCGGCCTCCAGGGCGTCGCCGAACAGCACCTGCTCGAACGACACCGTCGCCGACTTCACCAGCCCACCGCACAGCGGGCAGAGCGGGTCGGGGTCGCCGGCGTCGAGCTGTGCGAGCGCCCAGTCGACCGGCATCCGCCACCCGCAGCCGTCCGGCGTGCCGTGCCGCGGCTGGTGGCCGATGCACATCACGTCGCGGGCGGTGCCGTGGATCTCGACGACGTGCCGGGAGCCGGCGTCCTGGTGCAGGCCGTCGATGTTCTGGGTGACCAGGCCCGGCGACCGGCCGGCCTGCTCGAGGCGGGCCAGCGCGAGGTGTGCCGGGTTCGGCGTGTAGCCGGCGGCGAGGAACTCCCGACGCATCCGCCACGACCGCTCGCGCACCTCGGCCGACTCGACGTACCGGTCGAAGGTGAAGTCCTGCGGGTCGTAGCGGGTCCAGACCCCGGTCGGCGACCGGAAGTCGGGGATGCCGGACTCGGTGGAGACGCCCGCGCCGGTGAAGGCGACCACGCGGTCGGCGTCGGCGATCAGGTCGGCCAGGCTCACGCGGCCGACGCTACGCCGGGGCGAGCGGTAAGTCACCGCTTACCAATGCCATCGCGCACCGCTCCGGCCGGTAGGATTCGCCCTGGCGTCATCCCCGCGTGCGCACCCGCCGCCCGGGCCCGAGTGACGCCCTCCAGAGCCCCTCGCAGAAAGCGTTCCGCCATGCCCTCCCGCTCCGACCTGCGCAACGTCGCGATCGTCGCCCACGTCGACCACGGCAAGACCACGCTGGTGGACGCGATGCTCTGGCAGGGCGGTGCGTTCGGCGAGCACCAGCACGTCGACGAGCGCGCGATGGACTCCGGCGACCTGGAGCGCGAGAAGGGCATCACGATCCTCGCGAAGAACACCGCCATCCGGTACACCGGCAAGGCGGCGTACGAGCAGGCCGGCGGCCCGATGACGATCAACATCATCGACACCCCCGGCCACGCGGACTTCGGCGGCGAGGTCGAGCGCGGCCTGTCCATGGTCGACGGCATCGTGCTGCTGGTCGACGCGTCGGAGGGCCCGCTGCCGCAGACCCGGTTCGTGCTCCGCAAGGCGCTGAACGCCGACCTGCCGGTCGTGCTCGTGGTCAACAAGGTGGACCGCGCCGACGCCCGGATCAGCGAGGTCGTCGACGAGACCTACGAGCTGTTCATGGACCTTCTCGACGACTCGCACAGCCAGGACGCGCTGGACTTCCCGGTCGTCTACGCGAGCGCCAAGGCCGGCCGCGCGAGCACCGAGATGCCGGAGAACGGCGGGCTCCCGGACTCTCCCGACCTCGAGCCGCTGTTCCGCACCATCATCGAGACCATCCCGGCCCCGACGTACGACGAGGGCGCACCGCTGCAGGCACACGTCACGAACCTGGACAGCTCGCCGTTCCTCGGCCGGCTGGCGCTGCTGCGGGTCAAGCAGGGGCTGCTCCGCAAGGGCCAGCAGGTGGCCTGGATGAAGCGCGACGGGTCGACCCAGAACGTCAAGGTCACCGAGCTGCTGGTCACCGAGGCGCTGGAGCGCAAGCCCGGCGAGCAGGCCGGCCCCGGCGACATCGTCGCGATCGCCGGTATCCCCGACATCATGATCGGCGAGACCCTCGCCGACCCCGAGAACCCGATCGCGCTGCCGCTGATCACCGTCGACGAGCCGGCGATCTCGATGACGATCGGCACGAACACCTCGCCGATGGCCGGCCGGGTCAAGGGCTCGAAGGTCACCGCGCGGCTGGTCAAGGACCGCCTCGACAGCGAGCTGGTCGGCAACGTGTCGATCCGGGTGCTGCCGACGGCGCGGCCGGACGCGTGGGAGGTCCAGGGCCGGGGCGAGCTGGCCCTGGCGATCCTGGTCGAGCAGATGCGCCGCGAGGGCTACGAGCTGACCGTCGGCAAGCCGCAGGTGGTCACCCGCGAGGTCGACGGCAAGATCCACGAGCCCGTGGAGCGGCTCACCATCGACGCGCCGGAGGAGTACCTCGGCACGATCACCCAGCTGCTCGCGGTCCGCAAGGGCCGGATGGAGCAGATGACCAACCACGGCACCGGCTGGGTGCGGATGGAGTTCCTGGTGCCCGCGCGCGGGCTGATTGGGTTCCGCACCGAGTTCCTCACCGACACGCGCGGCACCGGCATCGCGCACCACGTCTTCGACGGCTACGAGCCGTGGGCCGGCGAGATCCGGTCCCGCGCGAGCGGGTCGCTGGTGGCCGACCGGGCCGGCGCCGCCACGTCGTACGCGATGACGAACCTGCAGGAGCGCGGCGTGCTCTTCGTGGAGCCGACCACCGAGGTCTACGAGGGCATGATCGTCGGGGAGAACTCCCGCGAGGACGACATGGACGTGAACATCACCAAGGAGAAGAAGCAGACCAACGTCCGCTCCTCCACCGCCGACAACTTCGAGAAGCTGATCCCGCCGAAGCGGCTCTCGCTGGAGCAGAGCCTGGAGTTCTGCCGCGAGGACGAGTGCGTCGAGGTGACGCCGGAGTCGGTCCGGATCCGCAAGGTCGCGCTCGACCAGAACGAGCGCGCCAAGATGGCGGCCCGCGCCCGCCGCGGCTGAGGTCTCTGCGCGGTCGTCAGTCCGCGAGGTCGGGCGTCGGACGCAGGCTCGGCGCCAGGGCAGCCAGCCCGAGCAACGGCAGCGCGGCGAGCAGCAGCAGGCTCTCCGGCACGCCGAGCGCGTCACCGAGCCCGCCGACCACGGCGGAGCCGATGCCGCCGCCGACCAGGAAGAACAGCGTGGCCACGCCCAGCGCGACACCGCGTACGTCGTCCGCGACCGCCGCGCTGACGGATGCCACCATGGCGGGCTGACCGAGGCCGAAGGCCAGCGTCACGCCCACCACGGCGGCGACCAGCAGCACCGCGGAGCCGACCGACGCACCGGCCGCGGCGACGCCGAGCGAGGCGGCCGCGATCAAGGTGGCCACCGCCAGCGACGGTGACGAGCCGATCCGGCCGAGCAGCGGGGCGGCCACCCGCGGGGCGAGCAGCCCGGTCACCGCGCTCGGCACCAGCGCCAGCCCGACCTGCCACGGCTGCCAGCCGGCCCCGACCAGCACGGCCGGCACGGCGATCAGCAGCGCGAACCAGGCGGCCGGCCCCGCACCCGCGGCGAGCGCGCTGCGCACCACCGTCGCGTTGCGGATCACCGAGACCGGCAGGAAGCCCTGCGGGCGGTGGCGTACC
>JABFXA010000347.1 GCA_013361955.1 Nocardioidaceae bacterium | reverse complement strand
GTCGAGGTCGACCTCGTGGTCGAACCACTCGTCGACGTGCCGGACCTCCGCCCCGGCGTGCAGCGCGAGCACCAGCCAGCCGCCCGCGGCGACCGGGCGGGCCAGCGCCGCGACCGCGTCGGGCCACTCGGAGGGCGCGAGGTGGATGAGCGAGTACCAGCCCAGCACCGCCGCCCAGCCGTGGCTGGTGGCGGGCCGGGTCAGCCGGCGCAGGTCGCCGACCTCGAAGCGGCGTCCGGGGAACCGCCGGCGCGCCTCCTCGACCATCGCGGGCGACAGGTCGATGCCGAGGGCGTCCGCGCCCCCGTCCGCCACGTACGCCGTGACGTGCCCCGGCCCGCAGCCCACCTCCACCACCGGCTGTCCCGCGGCGTGCTCGACCACCCGGTCCAGCAGCCACCTCTCGAACGGCAGGTCGCGGAGCTCGTCGGCGAGGTGGTCGGCGTAGCTGCTCGCGACCGCGTCGTACGACGCCCGCACCTGCGCGTCGCGCCGCTCCGCACCGCCGGCGATCACCGCGTCGCGGTCGACGGCCTCCCCCGGTGCCGCCTCGGGCTGCTGCGGCACCGGACCGAGGAGGTGCACCCAGCGGTGGTCCTGCTGCCCGGGCCGGCGCTCGAGCTCGCGCACCAGCGGGGCGGGCCGCTCGGCCATCCGGCGCAGGCAGGCCTCCACGTCGGATCGGTCGGGGAAGGCGTGCAGCCGGTCGGTGCGGGTGCGCAGCTCCCCCGGTGCCTGCGGGCCGCGCAGCAGCAGCACGGTCAGCACCGCCCGCTCGTCGGCCTCGAGGCCGAGGTGCTCGTCGAGGACCTGGTGGTACTTCAGGGTGCGGCGGCCCGTGTCGGCCCACACGATGCGCAGCAGGCCGCGCTGCTTGAGCTCGCGGGCGGTCCGCTCGACCGTCTCCTGGTCGAGGTCGACGACCGGGTCGCGGCTGCTGGACTGGTTGCACGCGGCGCGGAGCGCGTTGCCGGTGAGGGGGTACGACGCGGGCACGGTCACCTGCTTCTCCAGCAGGCTGCCCAGCACGCGCTGCTCGTCCGGTCCGAGGACGGGGAGGTCGGTCACGCAGACGACCTTAAAGCAGTTGAGCGTTGCCGCACGCGAGGGTTGGCTGGGGTGATGACCGAGAACCGCATCCGCGTCGACCGCGCGACCGACCCGGACCGCTACCTCGCCAGCGACCAGACCGTGTGGTTCCAGGAGGCGATGGCCGCGCCGGCGGAGGAGCAGCTGATCGGGGTCCCCGAGGACCAGCGCTTCGCCGCGTACGTCGAGGGCGCCGACCCGGCGACGTACCCGGGCATCTACGGGGTCTTCCCGCTGACGCTGACGGTGCCCGGACCCGACGCGGGCACCCGGCAGGTGCCGTGTGCCGGCCTCACCTGGGTCGGCGTGCATCCCGACCACCGCCGCACCGGCGTGCTGACCGCGATGATCCGCGACCACCTCGAACGGGTGCGCGACGAGGAGGGCACGCACGTGTCCGCGCTGCACGCGAGCGAGCCGGCCATCTACGGGCGTTACGGGTACGGCCTCGCGTCGCTCGAGCTCGAGGTCACCCTCGGCCGCGGGACGACGCTCACCGCGCCGCACCTCGACCACGCGGCGGCCGCGGTGACCACCCAGCTCGCGACGGTCTCCGACGCCGGGGTCGCGAAGCGGATGCACGAGTGCCACCTCGCAGCGGCCGGGATGGGCGCGGTGGTCGGGGCGGCCGGCTACTACGCGCGGGTCTGTCACCAGCTGCCCGAGCTGCTGCGCGACAAGGAGCCGTGGCGGGTGCTGTTCGCCCGGCGCGACGGCGCGGACGTCGGGTTCACGATGTTCCGCCGCACCCACAAGTGGGAGCGCGCCCGCCCCTCCGGCGAGCTGACCGTGTGGGCGGTCGTCGGCGACCCCGCGGCGCAGCTCGCGTTGCTGCGGCGGCTGGTCGACTTCGACCTGATCGGCTCCGTCAAGGTCGGCACCGTCGGTGTCGACGACCCGCTGGTGCTGTGGGCCGGCGGGCCGCGGTCCACGGCCGACGTGGCGACGTACGACAGCCTGTGGGTGCGGCTGGTCGACGTCCCCGAGGCGCTGCAGAGCCGGACCTTCTGCGCGCCCTGCGACGTGGTCGTCGAGGTCACGGACCAGACGGCCCCGTGGAACGAGGGCCGCTGGCGGATCCGGGCGGACGCCGCCGGCGAGGCCACCGTGGAGCGGACCTCGTCCGAGGCCGACCTCCGCCTGGGGGTCGCGGCGCTGGGTGCGGCGTACCTCGGTGGCGGCAACCTCCGGGCGCTGCAGCGGGCCGGGCTCGCCGAGGAGGCACGACCCGGCGCGGTCGCCGAGCTGTGGCGGGCGATGCGGACCGACGTCGCGCCGACCGCGTCGGTCGGCTTCTGACCCCGGGTCAGGCGGGGCGCCGCTCCCGGATCGGCCGGGTGACCTGCTTCGCGACGCACGACGGCATCCCCGTCGTGCTCGTCGCCTCGCGCCGGTAGGTGCTCGGCGGCACCCCGACCAGCTCGGTGAAGCGGGTGCTGAACGTGCCCAGCGACGAGCACCCGACCGCGAAGCAGACCTCGGTGACGCTCAGGTCGCCCCGCCGCAGCAGCGCCATCGCCCGCTCGATCCGCCGGGTCATCAGGTAGGCGTACGGCGACTCGCCGAACGCCTGCTTGAACTCCCGGCTCAGGTGACCGGCGGACATGTTCGCGCCGCGGGCGAGCGCCTCGACGTCCAGCGGCTGCGCGTACTCGCGGTCGATCCGGTCGCGGACCTTGCGCAGCCGCGCGAGGTCGACCAGGCGCTGCTCCGCCGCGGCTCTGCTGCTCACCCGGACGATCCTGCCACGGGGCGCGCGGTCAAGCAGGTCCGCGCCGGGTCAGGACAGGGCGTGGCGGTCCGCCGCCAGCCGGTGCACGGCCAGTCCCAGTGCCAGGTCGATGTCGTCCTGGTGCAGGACGTCGGTCGTGCCGGCGGCGACGATCAGGCTCGTCAGCAGCTGGATCTCCTCGACGAGCGCGTCGTCCTGCAGCGGTACCTCGAGGGGGTCGACGAACATCGGCTTCCTCTCCGAGCAGGGACACCCGGTGGTGCGGGCGCGGGTCCGAGTGGGGTCGATCAACGGTACGAAGCCCGGCCCGGTCCACGCCGGGAAACGTCCCAGCCAGAAGAGGGGATCTTTGGCCTGGTCCCCCGACTAGTCACCAGCGGTCGCGCTCAGGCGGCGGCGGGGACCATCCGCAGGTGCGGACGCCGGCCGGCCGCGAAGTACGCCAGCGGCCCGAACGGCTGCACCACGAACGACGCCGCCCACAGCAGCTTGGGCCCGCGCACCCCACCGGCGGGCCGCAGCGCGAGGTCGCGCAGCGCGGCGACGGTCAGGACCACCTCGACGGCTCCCCCGACGACGATCGCCCGCTGCTGCGTCGGGGACAGGTCGGACCAGCTCTGGGTGCGCTTCACACCGCCGACCGTACGCCCCGCCCCACGGCATTGACCTTCGGGTCGGTCGAACCTGCAGGCTGTGCCCATGAGCGACCCGCTGCTGACGATCGGCGCGTTCGCCCGGGCCGTCGGGCTGACCGCGACCGCGCTGCGTCACTACGACGAGTGCGGGCTGCTGCCGCCGGCCGAGGTCGACGACGTGACGGGGTACCGGTACTACACGCCCGAGCTCGCCGAGCGGGCGCGGCTGGTCGCGCGGCTGCGGGAGGCCGGGATGTCGATCGCAGTGATGCGGTCGGTGCTGGACGGCGACCCGGACCAGCGCCGTGCGGTCGTGCAGCGGTTCGTGGAGGAGCAGGCGGCGCGCTCGGCCCGGACCGCGGCGGTCCTGGACGACGTGCTCGCCGCCCTGGAGGCGCCCGGCCCACGGTCCACGAGCGTCGGCGTGCGCGGGCCCGAGCTCGCGGCGGCGCTGCGGCAGGTACGCGCGGCCGCCGACCACGACGCGACCTCGCCTCTCGCGGCCGTGCTGATCGACGTCGCCGAGGGCTCCCTGGACGTGGTGGCGACCAACCGCTACTGGATGGCGGTGCGCACGCTCCCCGTCGACGAGCCCGTGGACGAGGCCCGCGTCGTGCTCGGCCTCGCCGCGGCCGGCGGGCTCGCGGCCGACCTGGACCGCTTCGACACCGCGGTGCTCACGGTCACCGACGAGCGGGTCACCCTCGGCGGTCGCTCGTACGACGGTCGCAGCACGCCGTACCCGGCGCACCGGATGCTGCTCGCCGGTCTCGAGCCGCCGGCGACCCGGGCGGTGCTGGCGCGGGACGGGCTGGTGGCGGCCGTGGAGGCGGCCGGTCGTGCGGAGGTGATGGTCGCCCTCGACGCCGGCGGCGCGCACCTCGTCGACGACGGCGGCGCCCGTGACTGCTCGGTGGACGCCACCGTGTCCGGACCGGAGGTGACCGTGCGGCTGGGCAGCGCGCTGCTGCTGCGCGCGCTCGCCGCCACGCTCGGCCCGGAGGTGGAGTGGCAGGTATCGAGCCCGCACCGCGCGATCCGGATGAGCTCGCCCTACCAGCCCGGGTTCCTGGCCCTGGTCATGCCGATCGCGCCGAAATGACCGTGGCGCTGACCGGCCGGTGCGCGTTCCGGTTCTGGCTGGCCGGCGCGACGGTCTCCACGCTCGGCGACTCGCTGGGCTTCTTCGCGCTGTCGTGGGTGGCGGCCGGCCACGGCCCGGGCGTCGCCAGCCTGGTGCTGACCGTCGAGTCCGTGCCGCTGTGCCTGCTGATCCTCGTCGGCGGAGCGGTGGCCGACCGGTTCGGCATCCGTGCCGTGATGATCGGGTGCGACGCGTTCATGGTGGCGGTGACGGCCCTGTTCGCGCTCGGTGCGCTGGTCGCCGTACCGGTGTGGTCGCTGGTGGCGGTGGCCCTGCTGAGCGGCATTGCCGCGGCGCTGCGACGGCCCGCGGCCCTGGTGTTCCCGCGGATGTTCGCGACCGGTGACGAACTGTCCCGGACGATGGCGACGACCACGCTGTGCCAGCAGCTCGCGCAGACCGCGGGCCCGTCGGTGGGCGGAGTGCTGCTGGCGGCGGGCGGGCTGGCCCTCACCGCGGGCGTCGACGCGACGTCGTTCCTGCTGGTGCTGGTCGTGCTCCTCGCCGTCCGGCCGCCGCTCGAGCCGCCCGCGAGCGAGCCGGGTACGTCGATCGGGCGCGCGCTCGCTGCCGGGCTCGCCGCCGCCCGGCGTACCCCCGGCGCC
>JABFXA010000080.1 GCA_013361955.1 Nocardioidaceae bacterium | reverse complement strand
GCTGGCCGGCGCCTGCCTGACCGCCGGCGCGGTCGGCGCCGTGACCGTGGCCCCACGCAGCGCCGAGCCGGAGGTACCGGTGCGGCCGACCGCGGCGGCGGGCAGCCCGTTCGTGGGCCGCGCCTGGGGCGTCTACAAGGGCAAGGGCGACCAGGCCTGGCAGCCGTACGTGAACGCCACCGGCACCCGCAAGACGCTGCTCGCCAAGATCGCGCTGCGGCCGAAGGCGAAGTGGTTCGGCGGCTGGATCCCGAACGGCGACATCGCCACGAAGGTGACCGCCTACATCGAGAACTCGCAGGCCGGGGACCCGGACGCGCTGGTGCAGATGACGATCTTCCGGGTGCGCCCGTGGGAGCACCGGGCCTGCAGCCGGCTGCCCACGGCGGCCGAGCAGACGTCGTACAAGCAGTGGATCAACCGGTTCGCGGGCGCCGTCGGCGACACCCCGACCGCGATCATCCTGCAGCCGGACGGTCCCTTCGCGCTGTGTGCGCCGCACGGCTCGACGCTGCCGTCCCGGCTGGTGGCGTACGCCGCCCGGGTGCTCAGCGCGCAGCCGCACACCAGCGTGTACGTCGAGGCCGGCGCCGCCGACTGGCCCGCGCCCGGCCAGCAGGGCGGCGTGGACTCGGCGGTGAAGATCCTGGTGCGCGGCGGCATCTCGTACGCGCGCGGCTTCGCGCTGAACAGCACGCACTACTCCTCGACGCCGAACGAGGTGGACCGCGGCGTCGCGATCGTGCGCGCGCTCGCGGCCCGCGGCATCACCGGCAAACGGTTCGTGGTGAACACGTCCTCGAGCGGGCACCCGTTCGTGTTTGGCGACTACACCGGCGCCGACCCCGACAACGCCTTCGTCTGCAAGACCCGCAACGACCCGGTCACCCGCACCTGCGTGACGCTGGGCATCCCGCCGACCGCCGACGTCGCGAACCCGAAGTGGCGGATGCCGGCGCGCACGAACGACCTGGCCGCGACGTACGTCGACGCCTACCTGTGGTTCGGCCGGCCGTGGCTGTACCGGCAGGCCGACCCGTTCGTGATGAGCCGGGCGCTGCAGCTGGTGCGCACCTCGCCGTACTGACGACCCGGCCGGCCCCCGCCCGACGGGGACCGGCCGGAGCCGTTCTCAGCGCACGCCGCGGCCGCGGAGCAGCACCGACTGCGGGCTGTTCAGCGCCGAGGCCCGCACGTTCAGCCGGGCCAGCTTCAGCCCGCGTGAGGTCGGGGCGAACCGCACGTAGACGCTGCACGAGGTGTGCGCGGCCACCCGGGTGCCGGCGACACAGCGGTCGCCGCCGGCCGTGCGGTGGAACGAGCGCGCACCGGTACCGGCGACGCTCACCCCGCTGATCCGCATCGCGCGGAGGCCCGTGTTGCGGACCAGGATCCGGTGCGTCCGGCTCGACGTACCGACCCGGTGCGTGCCGAAGCCCTCGCCGTTCACAGCGGAGACCACCCCGGAGGTGCTGGCGGACACCGGGATCCGGTGCGTGCCGACCCGGGTGTTGTCACTGAGCAGCAGTGCACCGCGCACCACCCGGGCCGCGCCCGGACGGAAGTGCAGCGTCACCCGGCAGTTGCCGCCGGGGGCCAGCGACCGCCTGGCGGCGCAGCCGGTGCGGGCCACGGTGACCTGCCGGGTGCCGGACATCCGGATCGCCCCGAAGGTCAGCGCGGCGCTGCCCGCGCTGTGCACCAGCAGGGTGCGGGTCCTCGGCCGGGCGGTGTTGCCGAAGCTCACCCGCGGGGTGGTGATCACGTTGGCCGGCCCGGTGGCCAGCTTGCCCACGATCGCGAACTGCCGGGTGCTGCCGAGCGTGCGCCCGGACGACGTGCGCAGCGACAGCGAGTTGCGGACGCTGCCGCCGGTCACCCGTCCCGGCACGGCCAGCCCGAGGTAGCCGACCCCCAGCGAGGTGGACCTCAGGAAGTTGTCGATCCGGCCGCCGCAGGGCCCCGGGCCGAGCGGGCAGTCCACGTCGATCGTGGTGTTCACGTTGCGCTGCTCGCTCGCGCTGGCGGCGTTGATCCGCAGCGAGCCGTACGGGTGGTTGAGCACGTAGGACCCGGCCCGGCTGAGGTGCCCGCGGACCCGGATCCGGGTGAACACGCTCGGCACGTTCCGCTCGGCGAACGCCGCCTCGAGCGCGATCTCCACGTCGAGGGTGCCCCGGCTGGTCGGCAGCGTGGCAGCGGCCTGCCAGTAGAACGCCTCGCCGTCGACCCGGTTGGCGAGAGCCGCGGTCGTGGTGGCCAGGCACGCGAACGTCCCGTCCTCGCAGATCCGCAGCGACACACCGGAGCTGTCGGTGTAGTACGCCGGGAAGCCACGCCGGTCGACCGGACCGGTGAAGCGAGAGCTGAGGCCGTCGGCCGGCCCCGTCGTCACCAACGAGGTGACCAGCATGCTGAGTACCGCGACCGCCACGCCGGCGGCCAGCCGGCGGAGATGGCGGTGGTGCTGTGATCCCGAGGCGCGAGGCGTCGGGGAGTGATCGTGCTGCACGGTTCCTCCCTCCGCGACCACCGGGCGGGTGCCCCCGTGACACCCGCTGGGCCGGTGATCGCGCGTCATCCTGAGCAGCCGACCTTGGGAAAAGGTAGTAAACGCTTCTTCACCGAAATGGCACCTGCGGCGCGCGGCGGACCGGGCGGCCGCGAGGTGGGCCGGGCACCGAGGACTCGGCTGAGCGGCGGGGTCAGGCGATCGCCGCCGGCCGGCAGGACGGTCAGCCGTGCGCCATGTCGACGAAGCGGGAGTAGTGCCCCTGGAAGGCCACCGTCAGGTCGCGGGTCGGGCCGTTGCGGTGCTTGGCGACGATCAGGTCGGCCTCGCCGGGACGGGTGGACTCGCGCTCGTAGACGTCCTCGCGGTGCAGCAGGATCACCATGTCGGCGTCCTGCTCGATCGAGCCGGACTCGCGCAGGTCGGACATCATTGGCCGCTTGTCGGCGCGCTGCTCGGGACCACGGTTGAGCTGCGAGAGCGCGATGATCGGCACCTCGAGCTCCTTGGCCAGCAGCTTGATCTGCCGGGAGAACTCCGAGACCTCGAGCTGGCGGGACTCGACCTTCTTGCCGGAGGTCATCAGCTGGAGGTAGTCGATGACGATCAGCCGGAGGTTGTGCCGCTGCTTGAGCCGGCGGGCCTTGGCCCGGATCTCCATCATCGTCATGTTCGGCGAGTCGTCGATGAACAGCGGCGCGCTGGACACCTCGCCCATCTTCCGGGCCAGCTTGGTCCAGTCGTCGTCGGTCATGTTGCCGTTGCGCATGTGGTTGAGCGGGATCTTCGCCTCGGCGGACAGCAGCCGCATGGTGATCTCGTTGCGGGTCATCTCGAGCGAGAAGATCACGCTGCTCATGTTGTGGTGGATCGCCGCGGCGCGGCAGAAGTCCAGGCCGAGCGTGGACTTCCCCATCGCCGGACGGGCCGCGATGATCACCATCTGGCCGGGATGCAGGCCGTTGGTCAGCTCGTCGAGGTCGACGAAACCGGTCGGCACGCCGACCATCTGGCCGTCGCGGTTGTTGATCGCCTCGATCTCGTCGAGCGCGGACTCCATGATCGCGCTGAGCGGGGCGTAGTCCTCCGACGAGCGCTTGTCGGTCACGCCGTAGACCTCGGCCTGCGCGCGGTCGACCACCTCGTCGACCTGGCCCTCGCCGGCGTAGCCCATCTGCGCGATCCGGGTGCCGGCGTCGACCAGCCGCCGCAGGATCGCCTTCTCGCGGACGATCTCGGCGTAGTACGACGCGTTGGCCGCGATCGGCACGCTCGCCGACAAGGTGTGCAGGTACGGCGCACCGCCGATGCGCACCAGCTCGCCGCGCCGTTGCAGCTCCGCCGCGGTGGTGACCGGGTCGACCGGCTCGCCGCGGCCGTAGAGGTCGACGATCGCGTCGTAGATGGTCTCGTGCGCGGGCCGGTAGAAGTCCAGGCCGCGGACCGTCTCCACCACGTCGGCGATGGCGTCCTTGGACAGCAGCATCGAGCCGAGCACGCTATGCTCGGCGTCGTTGTCCTGCGGCGGCGTGCGGTCGGCGCCGCCTCCTCCCCCGCCACCGATGGCGGGGCCGGCGGGGTACTGCGCATCGCCGAGCGCGGCCCAGTCGTCGGGCGGCTCGTGGTCGGGGGCGAACCCACTCGAGGGGGCAGTGCTCACGGGGTGCGGTGTCCTCTTCGTCCTCGGCTCGTACCGACGCTCTCAGCGACCACCGACGGTTTCGTGAGAGCGCCCCGAGAAGCCCCGCAGAGGGGAGAATCAGACCCCGTGGAGACAGACCTTCAAGCGTGAGCACTGGTACCGACGCGGACCGGCTTGTCGCATGTTGCGGAACCACCGTAGGTCCCCCGCCGGGACCGGTGGAAGCCGACGCTCCACAGGCCCTTGGGGATAACCCGGTCCGTCGTGTGGAACACCCCGGATGTCATGTGCACAGCCTGGGGAGGGCCCTGTGGAGGACACGCGCGGGATGCCCAGGAAACGGGCGCTGACCTGCGGTTTCCTGGTCCACCAGGTGTGGACCCGAGAAACCTCGTCACCACCTCGGTTCACCCGGGCGACCACCGCCGTTCGCCGGCCCGCCGTGTCGACAATTCCGGAGAAGCGGACGTTCGTCCCCAACCCCGGCCGTGGCGCCCCGGGGTCCGGTGGCCGGCGGCGCGTCACGATCACTCCGCCTCTCTGACCCTTACCGCTGGTAGCCTGTCCCGGTGCCGTCGCTCGCCCCGTCCCGCGCCGACCGGGAGATCCTGCGGCTCGCCGTCCCGGCCTTCCTGGCCCTGGTGGCCGAGCCGCTGTTCCTGCTCGCCGACGCCGCCATCGTGGGGCACCTCGGCACCCCGGAGCTGGCCGGCCTCGGCATCGCCGGCGCGGTGGTGCAGACCGTGGTCGGGCTCTGCGTCTTCCTCGCCTACGGCACCACCGCGTCGGTGGCCCGTCGGCTCGGCGCCGGCGACCTGCGCGGGGCGCTCGTCCACGGCGTCGACGGGGTCTGGCTCGCGGTCGCCGTGGGCACCGTCGCCACCGTGCTGGGGGTGCCCCTCGCCGATCGGCTGGTCGCGCTGTTCGGCGGTGACGCGCTGGTCGCCGAGCAGGCCACGACGTACCTGCGGTGGGCGTTCCTCGGCGTGGTCCCGCTGCTGGTGGTGCTCGCGGCCACCGGCCTGCTCCGCGGCCTGCAGGACACCCGCACCCC
>JABFXA010000262.1 GCA_013361955.1 Nocardioidaceae bacterium | reverse complement strand
CGACGCCGCCGGGTACGTCGACGCGCTCACCGGCGAGGGCATCGCCGGCGGCCTGCTGCAGGCGCGCGCCGCCGTGGCCGCGGTCCGCCGGGCCGACCCCGCGTCGTACGAACGGGACTGGCGGCGGATCACCCGCACCCACGACCTGATCACCCGCGGCCTGCTCACGGCCACCCGCAGCTCCGCCGTCCGCACCCGCCTGGTCCCCGCCGCCGACCGCCTCCCCGCGGTCTTCTCCGCCGTCGTCAACCGGCTCGCGTCACCCGCGGACGGGTAGTCCGTGTCAGTTGGCAGGTTTCAGGTTGACCAAACCATGCCAAGTGACACGGACTACCCGTCCGTCAGGGTTCAGGCGGTGAGGTACAGCCCGTGCCCGGAGGGGTCGACGTCGACGACGACCCGGTCGCCGTCCTTGACCTGGCCGCCGAGGAGCATCTTGGCGAGCGGGTCGCCGATGGCGGTCTGCACGAGGCGGCGCAGCGGGCGGGCGCCGTACGTCGGGTCGTAGCCGGTGCTGGCCAGCCAGGAATGCGCGTCGGGGGTGACCTCGACGGTGATCCGGCGGACGGCGAGCCGCCGGCCGAGCTCGGCGATCTGCAGGTCGACGATGTGCGACAGCTCGTCCTGGGTGAGCGAGTCGAAGAGCACGATCTCGTCGAGCCGGTTCAGGAACTCCGGCTTGAACGACTGCCGCACCACCGACATCACCGACTCGCGCCGCTTGTCGTCGTCGAGGGTGGGGTCGACGAGGAAGGCGGAGCCGAGGTTCGAGGTGAGGATCAGCACCGTGTTGCGGAAGTCGACCGTGCGGCCCTGGCCGTCCGTCAGCCGGCCGTCGTCGAGCACCTGCAGCAGGATGTCGAAGACCTCCGGGTGCGCCTTCTCGACCTCGTCGAGCAGCACCACGGAGTACGGGCGCCGGCGGACCGCCTCGGTGAGCTGGCCGCCCTCGTCGTACCCCACGTAGCCGGGAGGGGCGCCGACCAGCCGCGAGACCGAGTGCTTCTCGGAGTACTCGCTCATGTCGATGCGCACCATCGCCCGCTCGTCGTCGAACAGGAAGTCCGCGAGCGCCTTGGCCAGCTCGGTCTTGCCCACGCCGGTGGGGCCGAGGAACAGGAACGAGCCGGTCGGCCGGTCCGGGTCGGCGATGCCCGCCCGGGAGCGACGTACGGCGTCGGACACCGCGGTCACCGCGGCCTGCTGACCGATCAGCCGCTCGCCGATGACCTCCTCCATGCGCAGCAGCTTGGCGGTCTCGCCCTCGAGCAGCCGGCCGGTCGGGATGCCGGTCCAGGCCTCGACCACGTCGGCGATCTCGCCGGGCCCGACCTCCTCGCGGACCATCGGGTCGGTGACCGACTCCTCGGCCTCGGAGGCCTGCTCGAGCTGCTTCTCGAGGTCGGGGATGCGGCCGTAGAGGATCTCGCTGGCTCCGCCGAGGTCGCCCTCGCGCTGCAGCCGCTCGGCCTGCATGCGCAGCTCGTCGATCTGCTTGCGCAGCTCGCCGACGCCCTCCAGGGCGGCCTTCTCGCGGGCCCACCGGGTCTCCAGCCCGCGCAGCTCCTCCTCGCGGTCGGCGACGTCGGCACGGAGCTTCTCGAGCCGCTCCTTGGCCGCGGTGTCCTCCTCGCGGGCGAGCGCGAGCTCCTCCATCTTCATCCGGTCGACGGTGCGCCGGAGCTCGTCGATCTCGACCGGCGAGGACTCGATCTCCATGCGCAGCCGGGACGCCGACTCGTCGACCAGGTCGATCGCCTTGTCGGGCAGCTGGCGGCCGGTGATGTAGCGGTCGGAGAGCATCGCGGCCGCGACCAGCGCGGAGTCCTCGATGGTCACCCCGTGGTGGGCTTCGTACTTCTCCTTGAGACCGCGCAGGATCGCGATGGTGTCCTCGACCGACGGCTCGCCGACGAAGACCTGCTGGAACCGGCGCTCGAGGGCCGGGTCCTTCTCGATCCGCTCGCGGTACTCGTCGAGCGTGGTCGCGCCGATCATCCGCAGCTCGCCGCGGGCCAGCATCGGCTTGAGCATGTTGCCGGCGTCCATGGACGAGTCGCCGCTCGCGCCGGCGCCGACCACGGTGTGCAGCTCGTCGATGAAGGTGATGATCTGGCCCTCGGAGGCCTTGATCTCCGCGAGCACGGCCTTGAGCCGCTCCTCGAACTCGCCGCGGTACTTCGCACCCGCGACCATCGCCGCGATGTCGAGCGAGAGCACCTTGCGGTTCTTGAGCGAGTCGGGCACGTCGCCGTCGACCACGCGCTGCGCGAGCCCCTCGACGACGGCGGTCTTGCCGACGCCCGGCTCGCCGATCAGCACCGGGTTGTTCTTCGTACGACGCGAGAGCACCTGCACGACCCGCCGGATCTCGCCGTCGCGGCCGATCACCGGGTCGAGCTTGCCCTCCTTGGCCAGGCCGGTGAGGTCGACGGCGTACTTCTCCAGCGCCTGGAACGTCGCCTCCGGGTCCTGGGTGGTGACCCGCTGGTTGCCGCGCACGCTGGTCAGCGCGCCGCTGAGCGTCTCGAAGGTGACGCCGTGCGAGGCGAGCAGCTGCTTGACCGGGGAGTCGACGCTGGTGGTGGCCAGCAGCAGGTGCTCGGTGGAGATGTAGTCGTCCTTGAGCGCCGCCGCCACGTCGCCGGCCTGGTTGAGGATCTGCAGCGCCGCCCGCGAGTACGACGGCGAGGCCACCGTCGAGCCGGACGCGGCCGGGAGCTTGCGGAGCTCGGCCTCGACCGCGGACACGACCGTGGACGGCTGCACGCCGACGGCCTGCAGCAGCGGGTGGATGATGCCCTCAGGCTGCGCGAGCAGCGCGGAGAGCAGGTGCACGGCCTCGACCTGGGCGTTGCCGTGGGAGGCGGCCGCGGTGATCGCGGCGTTGATCGCCTCCTGGCTGCGGGTGGTGAACTTCGATGCGTCCATGTGATGTCCAGTCGTCCTTGCGGAGGGAGGGCTATCGGTTGCGGCGCCAGACGGTGACCTGGGCGCCGGCGGGCGGCCGCACGGCCGGGAGGTTCCGGCCGGGGCTCGGCCGGAGCGCCCGGTCGAGGGCGTCCTCGGCGGCGGCCAGCTGCTGCTGCATCTCGATCAGCCGCAGCTGGAGCGCGTCGACCTGGTGCTCGAGCTGGAGGATCCGGCGCACCCCCTCCAGCCCGATGCCGTGGGCGGTCAGCTCGGCCACCTCGCGGAGCAGCTCGATGTCGCGCCACGAGTAGCGGCGGCCACCGCCCCCGGTGCGGCCCGGGCTGACCAGGCCCATCCGGTCGTAGCCGCGCAGGGTCTGCGGGTGCAGTCCGGTCAGCTCGGCGGCCACGCTGATGACGTAGACGGGCACCTCGGGCCCGGGCGCACCCGGACCGCCGTCGGCACCCCGGCCTCTCATGGCCGGCTCCGGGACCCGGCCGCGTCGGAGAACAGGTTGGCACGCAGGTCACGGCCCGCGGTCGCGTCCCGGAACGCCTGCACCGCCTCCCGCGCCTTGTCGTCGAGCACGGCGGGCACCTGCACCTCGACGGTGACCAGCAGGTCGCCCTTGTGTCCGTCCTTGCGCTGCACGCCGCGGCCGCGGACGCGGAACGCCCGGCCGTTCGGGGTGCCGGCGGGCACCTTGAGGGTGACCGGCGTGCCGTTCAGCGTCGGCACCTTGATCTCGGCACCGAGCGCCGCCTCGTCGAAGCTCACCGGTACGGTCAGCGTCAGGTTGTCGCCCTTGCGGCCGAACAGCGGGTGCTCCGCGACGTGCACGGTGACGAACAGGTCGCCGGCCGGGCCGCCGCGCTCGCCGCTCGCGCCCTTGCCGCGCAGCCGGATCCGCTGGCCGTCCTTGACGCCCGCCGGGATCCGCGCCGAGATCGTGCGGTTCGACAGGCCGCGGCCGGAGCCGTGGCAGGTCGGGCACGGGTCGTCGACGACCAGCCCCCGGCCGCGGCAGGACGGGCAGGTCTCGTTGAGCGTGAACGCGCCGCCGACCGATGCGGCCCGCATGCCGGTGCCGTCGCAGTCCGGGCAGACCCGCGGCATGGTGCCGGCCTTGGCGCCGGTGCCGGAGCAGTCCGGGCACGGTGCGTCGGAGGACAGCCGAAGCGAGACCGTGACGCCCTCGATCGAGTCCGCGAACCCGATGGTGGCCTCGGTCTCCAGGTCTGCCCCGCGCCGCGGCTGCGCCGTCGTGCGGGTGCGCCCGCCGCCGCCGCCGAACATGCCGCCGAACAGGTCGCTGAAGCCGCCACCACCGGCGCGGGTCTGGGTGCCCCCGGCGCCGCCCCCGAACAGGTCGTTCAGGTCGAACGGCGTGCCGCCGCCGGCTCCGGTGCCCGTGAACGGTCCGAAGCCGCCGAACCCGGCGCGCATCTCGTCGTACTGCTTGCGCTTCTCGGGGTCACCCAGGACGTCGTACGCCTCGGCGACGGTCTTGAAGCGGTCCTCGGCGGCCTTGTCACCGGGGTGGGAGTCCGGATGGTTCTCCCGCGCGAGCTTGCGGTAGGCCTTCTTGATGTCAGCCGCCGACGCGTCCTTGGCGACGCCGAGGACCTGGTAGAAGTCCTTGGTCGCCCAGTCCGAGCTGGTCATCCGGGCACCCCCTCTCCGTGGTGGTTCGTCGATGTTCCTACTGCTCGCCGGCCGGCTCCGGGTCGACGACGGTCACCCGCGCGGGGCGGACGACGCGCTCGCCGATCTGGTAGCCGGCGGTGACGATGTCGCGGCAGGTGGTGGTGGTGACCTCCGGCGAGTGCGCGTGCATCAGCGCCTCGTGGAAGCGCGGGTCGAACTCGTCGCCGGGCTTGCCGAACTTCACCAGCCCCTGCGACGCGACGATCCGCTCCAGCGAGTCCGCGACCGCCTTGAAGCCGCCCTCGAGCTCGCCGTGCTCACGGGCCCGGTCGAGGTCGTCGAGCACCGGCAGCAGCGCGGAGAGCACCGCGAACACGGCGTTCTCCTTGACCAGCTGCCGGTCGCGGTCGACGCGGCGCTTGTAGTTGACGTACTCCGCCTGCAGCCGCTTGAGGTCGTCGGTCAGCGCCGCGACGGCCGCCTGGGCGGCCGCCAGGTCGCCGACCAGGCCGGCCTCGGTGTCGTCGGCGAGGTTCTCCTCGCCGGAGGCCGGCGCCTGGTCGGTCACACCCTGCTCGGGCACCTCAGGGCCGGGCTCCGGGGGGAGGCCGTCGGGGTGTCCTTCGGTCACTTGCTCTCACCCTCGCTGCCGGACCCGTCGGAGTCCTCGTCGACGATCTCGGCGTCCACGACGTCCTCGTCGCTGTCGCCGGTGCCGGTGGTGCCACCCGCGGCGGCCGCGTCGGCCTGGCCCGCGGCGTACATCGCGGCACCCATCTTCTGGCTGGACTCGTTGAGCTTGGTCAGCGCGGCGGAGACCTCGGCCTCGGCGCCCTCCTCGGTGTTCTCGAGCGCCTTCTTCAGCGCGTCGAGGTCGGTCTGCACCTCGGTCTTGACGTCGTCGGGGATCTTGTCGCCGTTCTCGGAGAGGAACTTCTCCGTGGAGTACGCGACGCCCTCGGCCTGGTTGCGGGTCTCGACCGCCTCCTTGCGCTTGCGGTCCTCCTCGGCGTACTGCTCGGCGTCCTTGATCATCTTGTCGATCTCGTCCTTGGACAGCGCCGAGCCACCGGTGATCGTCATCGACTGCTCGCGGCCGGTGCCGCGGTCCTTGGCGGACACGTGCACGATGCCGTTGGCGTCGATGTCGAAGGTGACCTCGATCTGCGGGACGTTGCGCGGGGCCGGGGGCAGGCCGGTCAGCTCGAAGTTGCCGAGCGGCTGGTTCTGCGCGGCCATCTGGCGCTCGCCCTGGAAGACCTGGATCATCACCGACGGCTGGTTGTCCTCGGCGGTCGTGAACACCTCGGACCGCTTGGTCGGGATGGTCGTGTTGCGCTCGATCAGGCGGGTCATCACGCCGCCCTTGGTCTCGATGCCCAGGCTCAGCGGGGTCACGTCGAGCAGCAGCACGTCCTTGACCTCGCCCTTGAGCACGCCGGCCTGCAGCGCGGCGCCCACGGCGACGACCTCGTCGGGGTTGACGCCCTTGTTGGGCTCCTTGCCGCCGGTCAGCTCCTTGACGACCTCGGCCACCGCGGGCATCCGGGTCGAGCCGCCGACCAGGATCACGTGGTCGATCTTGGCGACGTCGATGCCGGCGTCCTTGATGACCTGGCGGAACGGCTCCTTGGTCCGGTCGAGCAGGTCGGAGGTCATCCGCTGGAACTCCGAGCGGCTGATCTTCTCCTCGAAGTGCAGCGGGCCGGACTCCGAGTGCGTGATGTACGGCAGGTGGATCGTGGTCTCGCTGGACGACGACAGCTCGATCTTGGCCTTCTCCGCGGCCTCCTGGAGGCGCTGGCGGGCGATCTTGTCGCTGCCGAGATCGACGCCGTTGTTGTCCTTGAACTTCTTGACCATCCACTCGACGAGCCGGGCGTCCCAGTCGTCGCCACCGAGGTGGTTGTCGCCCGAGGTCGCCTTGACCTCGACGACACCGTCGCCGATCTCGAGCAGGGACACGTCGAACGTGCCGCCACCGAGGTCGAAGACCAGGATGGTCTGGTCGCTCTCCTTGTCCAGGCCGTAGGCCAGCGCCGCCGCGGTCGGCTCGTTGACGATCCGGCTGACGTTGAGGCCCGCGATCTCGCCGGCCTCCTTGGTGGCCTGACGCTGGGAGTCGGAGAAGTACGCCGGCACGGTGATCACCGCGTCGGTCACGGTCTCGCCGAGGTACGCCTCGGCGTCGCGCTTGAGCTTCTGCAGCACGAACGCGGAGATCTGCTGCGGGGTGAAGGTCTTGTCGTCGATCTGGGTCTTCCAGTCGGTGCCCATGTGGCGCTTCACCGAGCGGATGGTCCGGTCGACGTTGGTGACGGCCTGCCGCTTGGCGACCTCACCGACGAGGACCTCGCCGTTCTTGGCGAACGCGACGACGGACGGCGTGGTCCGCGCGCCCTCGGCGTTCGCGATGACGGTGGGCTCTCCACCTTCGAGGACGGAGACGACGGAGTTCGTCGTCCCGAGGTCGATTCCGACCGCACGAGCCATGGGGGTTACCTCCTGATGCGCGCCGGGTCCACCGGCGGGGTGCTCCTGGTTGCTGGCTGACTGGGTTGCTCTCCGGCCCGACGCTAGCCGGAGCCGCCCCGAGTCTGTCAAACAACTTGAGTCCGATCAACTCAACTCTTGTCAGTCGGCTCAACGCACCCGGGGCCGCACCTGTTCCCGGTCCGCGGAGAAAGATTCCCCCGGCCCTCAGCCGCCGACGGAGACCTTGACCGGGTTGGACTTGCGGCCGCTGGTGGTGTCCATCACCCGGAACCTCTGCGGGCCGGACCGGCCGGTGTAGACGTAGGTGTTGAACAGCCCGCCGGACACCGAGACGGTGACCGGGAAGTTCGTCCAGCTGCCCTGGAACCGCTGCACCTGCAGCCGCGCGCCCTCGCCGCCCCGGTAGGTGCCGGTGAGGTTGATCCGCTGGTTCGCCGACACCCGCTGCGGGAACGCCTGCAGCGAGATCGACGTCGGCGGCTTCTTCTTCTTCGTCGGCGTCGCGGACGGGCTCGACGCCTGCGACGAGGACCCGGCCGCCTGGGGGACGTCCGGGTCCGGGAACGGCTCGGGCGTCGTGGTCGGCACGTCGCTGGGGATCACCAGCGTCGGCGGGTTGCTCCGGCCGGAGCTCGCGGAGTCGATCCCGGTGACCCGGGCCGCGCCGAGCGCGAAGACGCTCACCACACCGCCGATGACGAGCGCGACCGCGAGCAGCACGCCGGTCCCGACCAGGAGCTGCCTGGCCCAGGGGGCGTCCTCGTCCTCGGGTCGTGCCATGAGTCCAAGGATGCCGGTCCCGGACAACGATCGGTAATCACATTCGGGTCTCGGTCGGCGCCCTGCGGGACCTCCTGGACTCCGCTACATGGCCTCCCCGACGAGATGGTGACGGCTGTCACGGAGTCGATGCGGGACCGTACCGGGCGGTCCCTCGAGGAGTGGGTCGCGCTGGTCGCGGAGAGCGGCGTGGACCCTCTCGACCAGAAGGCGGTCCGGGCCTGGCTGAAGGACACGCACGGGGTCAGGCAGAACAGCCAGTGGGCGATCGCGTTCGCCGCGGCCGAGCAGGCGGGCCGGGTGCGCCCGGACGTCGAGGGGTACGTCGACGCGCAGTACGACGGCGCCCGGCCAGTCCACGCACAAGGTCGCCCTGACCGCCGCCGACGACGTCACCGACGAGGTGGTGGCGCTGCTCCGGGCGGCGTGCGAGCAGAACGGCTGAGGCCGTCGCTGGTAGAGGTGCGAGCGGGCCACCGCGAGCCTCGAGACCAGCCCGCGGCGTCCGTGGGGAGGCACGCGAGCACCTGGCTGGTGCTTTCGAGGCTCTCAACCAGCGGACGTCGAGGCCTCGGCGGTGGGCTGGGGGGCGTTCTCCGGGAAGTGGCAGGCGACCTGGTGGCCGGGGAGCAGCTCGACGAGCGGGGGCTCCTCGTTGCGGCACTTGTCCTGCGCCTTCCAGCAGCGGGTGTGGAAGCGGCAGGCCGGCGGCGGGTTGATCGGGCTCGGGACGTCGCCCTCGAGCCGGATCCGCTCGCGCTCGTGGCGGCGCTTGGTGTCCGGCACCGGTACGGCGGACATCAGTGCCACGGTGTACGGGTGCATCGGCCGGTCGTAGAGGGTCTCCCGGTCGGCGAGCTCGACGATCTTGCCGAGGTACATCACCGCCACCCGGTCGGAGACGTGCCGGACCACGGACAGGTCGTGCGCGATGAAGATGTAGGTGAGGTCCAGCTCCTCCTGCAGGTCCTCGAGGAGGTTCACCACCTGCGCCTGGATCGAGACGTCGAGCGCGGACACCGGCTCGTCGGCGACGATCAGCTTGGGCTTCAGGGCCAGGGTGCGGGCGATCCCGATGCGCTGCCGCTGGCCGCCGGAGAACTCGTGCGGGTAGCGGTTGTAGTGCTCCGGGCTCAGGCCGACCAGCTCGAGCAGCTCCTGCACGGCCTTCTTCACGCCGCCCTCGGGCTCGACGTGCTGCAGCTTGAACGGAGCGCCGACGATCTTGCCGACCGTGTGCCGCGGGTTCAGCGACGAGTACGGGTCCTGGAAGATCATCTGCACGTCGCGCCGCAGCGGCCGCATCTGGCCGTCGCGCAGGTGCGTGATGTCGCGGCCCTCGAACATGATCGTGCCCGCGGTCGGCTCCTCCAGCCGGGTCAGCAGCCGGCCGGTGGTGCTCTTGCCGCAGCCGGACTCGCCGACCAGCGAGAGCGTCTCGCCCTTCCGCACGGTGAAGTTCACGCCGTCGACGGCCTGCACCGCAGCGACCTGCCGCTGCAGCAGCCCCTGGCGGATCGGGAAGTGCTTGACCAGGCCGCTGACCGACAGCAGGGAGCCGTCCGGGTTCGACCCGGGGCCGTGCTCACCGGTGGTCTGGGTGGCAGTCATCGTCGGGTTCCTGTCGTGCTCGTGGTGCGGGCCGTCACAGCTTGGGCTTGATCTCGTCGCGCCAGATCTGCTGCCGTTGCGCCTGGGACATGTGGCAGGCCACGAAGTGCCCGCGGCCGGTGTCGACCAGCTCGGGCCGCTCCCGCTTCGCGAGGCCCCGGGTGTTCTGCTCGAAGCGGCAGCGCGGGTGGAACGGGCAGCCCTCGGGGACGTTGATCAGGCTCGGCGGCGACCCCTGGATCGGCAGCAGCCGGGTGCTGCGCTCGCGGTCGAAGCGCGGCATCGACCCGAGCAGGCCCCAGGTGTAGGGGTGCTCCGGCTCGTTGAAGATCTGCTCCGCGGTGCCGTACTCGACCGAGCGGCCGGCGTACATCACCAGGATGTCGTCGGCGAGCTCGGCGACCACCCCGAGGTCGTGGGTGATGATGATGACCGCCGAGTTGAACTCGCGCTGCAGGTCGCGGATCAGGTCCAGGATCTGCGCCTGCACGGTCACGTCGAGCGCGGTCGTCGGCTCGTCGGCGATCAGCAGGTCGGGGTCGCAGGACAGCGCCATCGCGATCATCGCGCGCTGCCGCATGCCGCCGGAGTACTGGTGCGGGTAGGCGTCCACGCGCCGGTCGGGCTCGGGGATGCCGACCCGGTCGAGCATCTCGATGGCGTGCGTGCGGGCCTTCTTCTTGGAGACGTCGTTGTGGATCCGGTACGCCTCGATGATCTGGTCGCCCACCGTGTAGTACGGGTGCATCGCGGACAGCGGGTCCTGGAAGATCATCGCCATCCGCTTGCCGCGCATCCGCCGCACCTCCTCGTCCGAGGAGGCCACGACGTCCTGGCCGTCGACCAGGATCTCGCCCGAGATCTTCGCGGCGCCCCGCTTGTGCAGGCCCATCACGGAGAGGCTGGTCACGCTCTTGCCGGAGCCGGACTCGCCGACGATGCCGAGCGTGCGACCGCGCTCCACGTGGAAGGACAGCCCGTCGACCGACTTGACCAGGCCGTCGTCGGTCGGGAAGTGCACCTTCAGGTCGCGTACGTCGAGGAACCGTCCGCCCCCGTTGGCGGGCGCCGGCTGCTGCTCTTCGCTGGTGAGGGTCACTTGGTCCGCACTCTCGGGTCGACGACGGCGTACAGCAGGTCGACGATCAGGTTGGCGATCACGACGAAGAGGGCGGCGAACAGGGTGACGCCGAGGATCTTGGGCAGGTCGTTCGCCCGGATCCCGTCGACGGCGTACTTGCCCAGCCCGTTGAGGCCGAACGCGCTCTCGGTGAGCACCGCGCCACCGATCAGCAGACCGAAGTCGAGGCCGAAGATGGTCAGCAGCGGGGTCAGCGCCCCGCGCAGGCCGTGCTTGGTGACCACCGTCCGCTCGCGCAGGCCCTTGGCCCGCGCGGTGCGGATGTAGTCCTCGTTCATGGTCTCCAGCATGCCCGCTCGGGTGAGCCGGGCGTACTGCGCGGAGAACAGCAGCGCGAGGGTGACCCACGGGAGCATCAGGTCCCACGCCCAGAGCGCGGGGTTCTGGGTGAACGGCGTGTAGGCGCCACCCACCGCGGTGATGCCCCAGCGGTAGCTGAAGAAGGACAAGGCGATCAGCCCCGTCCAGAAGATCGGCATCGAGACGCCCGCCAGCGCGATCACCATCGAGAACCGGTCGACGAGGCTCCCGCGTTTCAGTGCCGAGAGCACGCCGATGCTGATCCCCGCCGTCACCCAGATCACCGCGGCCCCGATGGCGAGCGAGAACGTGACCGTGAACCTGTCGAGCAGGTCGGGCAGCACCGGTTGGGCGGTGATGAAGGAGTAGCCGAGGCAGGGAGCCGGGCAGTGCTCGATCGATGTGCCCATGTCGAAGTCGCGGCCGGCGACCAGGCCCTTGGCCCAGTCGGCGTACTGCACGTAGAACGGGTCGGTGAACCCGAGCCGGACGGCGGTCTGGTGCACGACGTCGGCGGTCGCGGTGCGGCCGACGTAGCGCGTGGCCATGCTGTCCGGCGTCGCGCCGGCCCACTTCGGGACCAGGAAGAAGATCGAGAACGTGATGACGCTGACCACGAACAGCAGTCCGATGGTCGCAAGCAGGCGTCGGATCAGGTAGGCAACCACAGGGGATCGGCACCGGTGGCCGGCCCACGGTTCCCCGTGGACCGGCCACCCATGGCCTTCACCTTCCTTCTAGAAGGGTTGAGCTGGCAGGGCTTCCCCCGTTACTGCTGGACGCCCATCGCGAGGTAGTCGTACATGCCGAACGCGTCGTTGACGAAGACGTTCGTCGCGTTCTTCGGCCGCACGAGCACCGCCTTGGCGTAGACGCCGGGGTAGATCAGCGCGTCCTCCATGACCCGCTTGTCGATCGCACCCCAGTCGGAGTTGCGGGTCGCGGTGTCCTGCTCGACCATCGCCTTGTCGAGCATCTGGTCGACCTCGGGGATGTCGACGTTCATGTTCGCAGCGCCGGGCCGCATGGTGCGGCTGTCGACGAGCTGCGACAGGAACCCGAACCCGTCGTTCCAGTCGGCACCCCAGCCGTAGACGCACATGCCGATCTTGCGCTGGGTGCGGTAGTTGGGGTCACCGCAGGTGTCGCTGCTGTAGGTGGCCTCCGGAAGCGGCTTGGTCTGCAGGTTGATGCCGATCCGCTTCAGTGCCTGCTGGAACGCCTCGGCGGTCGCCTTCTCCTTGGGCCGCTCGGCGCGGTAGGCGATGGTGGCGTCGAAGCCGTTGGGCTGGCCGCACGCCGCGAGCGCCTTCTTGGCGGCGTCGACGTCGCCCTTCTCGCCCGCCGGGAACAGGTCGAACTTCTGGTGACCCGGGATGGTGGGCGGCAGCAGCGTCGTGGCCAGGTCGCCGCCGGCGAAGGGGCCGCCGTAGGCGTTCTGGTACGACGAGCGGTCCATGCCGTACTCGACGGCCTTGCGGCAGTCGATGTTGTCGAACGGCTTCACCGTCGGGATCATGTTGGTGTACCAGAGCCGCGACAGCGTCGGGTTGTCGGCGCGGGACTTGAGGCTCGGGTCGCTGAGGACGCGGCTCAGCGCGGCCGGCTGGACACCGGTGCCCTGGATGTCGGCGTCGATGTCACCGGCGATCACCTGGTTGTCCACGTCGTCCGGGTTCATGTTCAGCGTGATCTCGTAACCGTCCGGAAGCGCCTTGCGGTTCGGGTCGGTCTTCGGGTCCCAGTTGGGGTTGCGCTCGAGCTCGTACTTCTTGCCCGGGGAGTACGTCTTCCACATGTACGGCCCGCTCGAGACCACGTGCTCCTTGTACTTCGCTCCGGTGTCCTTGTCCTGCGGCACCGGAGCGGTCTGCGGCAGCTGCGCGACGTAGTCGAAGCCCGCGAACGGCTGCTTCAGGTGGAACACGATCGTCTTGTCGTCCGGCGTCGAGATCGCCGAGTCGGTGTTGGCGTCGGGCTGCTTGTACGGGCCCTTGTAGCCGGCCGGCCAGTTCAGCATCGCGTCGAAGTAGGCCGGGCCGAGGGCCAACACACCCTTGTCGAACGACCGTTCCACGGCGTACTTGACGTCCTTGGAGGTGATCGGGGTGCCGTCCTCGAACTTCACGCCGTCACGCAGCGTGTAGGTCCAGGTCTTGCCTCCGTCGCTGGACTTGCCCAGGTCGGTGGCGAGGTCGGGAACCAGCTCGTTGCCCTTCTTGCCCGGGGCCGAGCGGAACATGACCAGGGTCCGTGCGTAGGTGCGCAGGAAGTCCCAGGAGTAGCCGTAGTAGGTGTTGCCGGGGTCGACCGAGTCGGCCCAGTCGCCGGCCTGACCCAGCTTGAGGATGCCGCCCTTCTTGTCCGAGGCGTTGTGCACGCTCTCGAGGGCGGCGTTGAACTGGTCGCCGCCGGAGCCGTTGTTGCTGTTGCTGCTCCCACCGCCGCCGCCACAGGCCGACAGGCCCATCGCAGCCACGGCGGCGATGACCACGAAGGCCTTCGTTCGCTTCGTACGCATCTCGGGTCGAACCCTTTCTGTTTGTTTAGTGCGGTGGTGTTGCTCGGTCACGGTGCCCGCATCACCGTGCTCGGGGGTCGAGCGCGTCGCGCAGGCCGTCACCGAAGAGGTTGAAGGCCAGCACGGTCGCGAAGATCGCCAGGCCGGGCCACAGCATGAAGTGCGGCACGGTGTAGTAGACGACGGCGTCCGACAGCATGCCGCCCCACGACGGTGTCGGCGGACGGATGCCGACGCCGAGGAAGGACAGCGCCGCCTCGAACAGGATGTTCGTGGGGATCAGCAGCGTGGAGTACACCAGGATCGGCGCCACCAGGTTGGGCAGCAGCTCGGTGAACATGATGTAGCCGCGCTTGGCGCCGAGGCTGCGCGCGGCGTCGACGAACTCGCGGTGGCGCAGCGAGAGCGTCTGGCCACGGATGATCCGGCCGATGTAGGGCCAGTTGAAGAAGCCGATGATGAACACCAGCAGGCTGATCCGCAGCCCGTTGCCGCTGAGCCCGAACGCCTCGTCGGGGAACACCCCGGCGAGCGCCAGCGCGAACACCAGCAGCGGGAACGCCAGGAACATGTCCATCAGCCGGCTGATGATCGCGTCGGTCACCCCGCCGAGGAACCCGGCGACCGCCCCGAGCGTGGTGCCGATGAACACCGAGACCGCGGTGGCCAGGATCGCGATCAGCAGCGAGATCCGGGCGCCGTAGACGACCCGGCTGAAGATGTCGCGGCCGTTCTGCGGCTCCAGGCCCATCAGGTGGTCCCAGCTCATCCCGCCGAACTTGCCGAGCGGGAGCAGGGTGCCGCCCTTGGTGTCGATGAGGTCCTGGTGGAACTGGTCCGGCGGGGAGCCGAGGTACTTGACGATGACCGGCGCGAAGATCGCCACCAGCACCAGGAGAATCACGAAGCAGCCGCCCGCCATCGCGATCTTGTCGCGCTTGAGCCGTCGCCAGGCGATCTGTCCGAGCGAGCGGCCCTCGATCGCCTGCCCCGGAGCCACGAGGTCGTGATCGGTCGCCGCGCCCGCCCCCGACGGCTCGACTTCAAGAGGCGTGCTCACGCGTTGCGGCTCCTCGCAGCAAGGACGGTCCGGCCCGGCGACGGACCGGCCCGAGACGCCCCGGCGGAGCGTCGCCAAGTCAACGTCGTCCCTCCCGGCCCCGGAGTCAAGGAGCCGGAACCCCGTGTTGCGCAATCGTGACACCACCGCGCCCGCACGGAGGCTCAGCGTCACACGTTGTGCAGTCCCAGCAGTTCTGTCGAGACGTCGGGTCCTCGCAATTGGCCGGTCACCGGACCAGGATCCGGGCGCCGTGGCGCGGCACGCTGGTGATGTTGCGGACCTTGGGACGGTCGGCCGCCTTCGGCGGGAGGTGTACGTCGTAGCGCGACAGCACCTCGCGCAGCACGGCCACGCCCTCCATCAGCGAGAAGCCGGCGCCGATGCAGCGACGGACGCCGCCGCCGAAGGGGATCCAGGTGTTCGTGACCACCTCGCCCTCGAGGAACCGCTCGGGGCGGAACCGCTGCGGCTCGGGGAAGTTGTCGTCGCGGGAGTGGCCGATGAGGATCGAGGGGCCGACGTTCGCGCCTCGCGGCAGGGCCCTGCCGCCGATGGTGGCGGGCTCCATCAGGTGCCGCACGACCATCGGGATCACCGGGTGCAGCCGCATCGACTCCTTGAGCACCGCCTCCAGGTGGTCGTCGTCACCGCGCGCTGCCGCGTCGCGTGCCCTGGCCAGCTGGACGCCGTCGCGGCCGAGCTCGTAGAGCGTCCAGGCCAGCGCGGTCGCGGTGGTCTCGTGACCGGCGAGCAGCAGCGTGACGAGCTGGTCGCGGAGCTCCTCGTCGGCGAGCGGCGCCTCCCCCTCGACGGTGCCGTCGCCGCCCACCTGCAGCAGCCGGGACAGCACGTCGGTGCGCTCGGCCAGGTCGGGGGCAGCACGGCGCGCGGCGATCTCGGCGTACATCACGTCGTCGAGACCGCGCTGGTTCTCGACCGTGGCCTTCCAGGGGCCGAACTTCTGCAGGAACGGGTACCCCCAGCCGAGCAGCACCGCGGGGCTGACGTCGACGGTGCGGTTCACCAGCGGGCGGAGCCGGGCCAGCGTGGACGCGTCGGTGACCCCGAAGACCACCCGGAGGATGACCTCGAGGGTGAGCGCGTTCATCCGGTCGAGCGAGCGGAACGGCCGGCCCGGCGTCCAGCGGTCGACCTCCTCCTTCGCGAGCTGCGCGACGACGGACTGGTAGCCGCGCAGCGCCGCGCCGTTGAAGGCCGGCATCAGCAGCTTGCGGGCGCGCTTGTGCTCGGCCGAGTCCTGCAGCAGCAGGGAGTGCTCGCCCATGATCGGGCCGAGGATCGCGTTGCCCTTGCCGGCGTGGAACTTCTCGGGGTCGCCGGCGAAGATCTCCTTCGCGTGCTCGGGCCGGGTGAACAGCACCAGCGCCGAGCCCTTCGGCATCACCCGCACGGTGAACACGTCGCCGTACCGCTTGTGCATGGCCGGCACGAACTGGTGCCGGAACCTGACCAGCGCGATGCTCTGCAGCAGGGTCGGCCAGCGCGGGCCGGGCGGCAGGTCGCGCGAGTCGAGGCGGTGCGGCACCTCGCCGGCGCCGAAGGGCTTCATCTTCTCGAATCGGCGTTCCGTGGCCGTGGTCATGCGGTCGCCTCCGGAGGGTGCGGGAATCTGAGGGCGATTCAGATACTACGAGTATGTGAACCGCAGCGGAACCCGCTCAGACCCTCCGGGCCCGTTCCGCGCGGAGCTCCCGCTCCCGGACCGCGTGCTCGTCGGTGCGGTTGTCGTAGGTCCAGAAGTCCCGCAGCCACAGCGCGGTCGCCGCCACGCCGACCACGCAGAGCGCGCCGCCGCTGGCGATGGACGCGCGCACCGACCACACGTCGGCGACGATGCCGGCCCGCACCTGGCCGCCGAGCGGGCCGATCGAGTAGGACAGCATCTCGATGCCGGCGAGCCGGCCGCGCATGGTGTCGGGGATGGTCTGGTTCCAGATCGTGGCCCGGAAGATCCCGCTGACCATGTCGGCGGCGCCGGCCACCACGAACAGCGCGATCGCCACCCAGATGGTCGGCGCCAGCCCGGCGAGGCAGATCGCGACGCCGTACGCCGAGGCGGCGATCACGATCGCGCGGCCGTGGTGGTGGATGCGCGCGGCCCAGCCGGACGTCGCGGTGGCCACCATGCTGCCGACGGTCTCGGCGGTGTAGAGCAGGCCGAGCAGCTCGGGGTGCCGGAACACGGTCTCCGCCAGCGCCGGGAACAGCACCACCGGCATCGCCAGCAGCATCGCCGCGATGTCGACCAGGTAGGTGCCGAGCAGGTCGCGGCGGCGCAGCGCGTAGGTGAGCCCCTCGCCGATGCCGCGCAGGCTCGGCGGGGTGGTCTCCTGCTCGTGCGGGTAGGGGCGCATCAGCGCGAACAGCACGGTGGCGACCACCAGCCCGGCCACGTCGACCGCGAAGCACCAGCCCGCGCCGACGCTGGCGACGAGCAGGCCGCCCACCGCCGGGCCGGCGAGCAGGCCGATCTGCATGCCCAGCGAGCTCAGCGCGTTGGCCGCGGTGATCTGGTCGTGGGCGACCGTGCGCGGCTCGAGCGCCTCCTTCGACGGCCGCTGGAGCGAGCCGGCCGCGGCCAGCATCGCGCCGACCCCGTAGATCACCCACAGCTGCGGGTCGTCGAGGAAGGCGTTGACCATCAGCACCGCGGTGAGCAGCACCTGCGCGACGCCGGTGCCGATCAGCAGCCGGCGCCGGTCGACGTGGTCGGCCAGCGCGCCGCCGTACAGGCCGAAGAGGAGGAGGGGCACGAGCTCGGCGATGCCGAGGGCGCCGACCGCGAAGTTGGAGCCGGTCAGCTGGTAGAGCTGGTACGGCAGCGCGACGTACGAGACCATCCCGCCGAGGTAGAAGACGGTGCCGGCGAGGAACAGCAGCCGGAAGTCGCGCGAGGTGCGCAGCGGCGTCGTGTCGACGCGCATCGCGCGCAGCCGGTCCTTCCAGGTCACGAAGGAACATCGTGGCAGCCGGGCGACGCGTCGGCACCTGGTTTCACGCGCGCTGGTTGAGGTGCGAACGAAGTGAGCCGCGAAACCACCCGTGACCGGCGCGCGGGGTGGTTGCTGGCGTGCCGGCGTCAGTCGAGGAGGCCGTCGCGGCGGGCGATGGCGGCGGCCTCGGTGCGGCCGCTGGCGCCGAGCTTGGCGAGGATGTTCGAGACGTGCACGCTGACGGTCTTCGCGGAGATGAACAGCTGCCGGGCGATCTCGCCGTTGCTGCGGCCCTGCGCGACCAGGCCGAGGATCTCGGTCTCGCGGGTGGTGAGCGTGGAGTCGCCGCGGCTCTCCCGCTGGCGGGTCTCGCCGAGCTCGCGCAGCTGGTCGAGGAGCGGGCGGGCGCCGAGCGCGCGGGCGGTCTCACGGGCCCGGTCGGCGAGCTCGCGCGACTCCGACGTTCGGCCGGTGGCACGCAGCGCCGAGGCCAGCCGGGCCTGCGAGCGGGCCGTCTCGTAGGGGTGGCCCATCTGCTCGAAGCCGACCACGGTGCGCTCCCAGGCGGCGAGCAGCTCCTCCTCGTCGGGCGGCTCGACGTCGGCGAGCCAGCGCAGCCGGAGGTGCTCGGCGTGCACCCGCTCCAGCCAGGCGACGCCCTCGGGCCCGAACGGCCGGCGCCGCTTGCGGACCCGCATCATCACCATCTCCACGCCGGCCATCAGGTCCGGCACCCGGTCGACGTACGACGGCCGGTCGGCGTGCGCGGCGCGGCCGGCGGCGTCGGCGAGGTAGCCCAGCGCCTGGGCGGTCAGCCGGATCCGGGCCTGGAACGCGTGGGACCAGGCCGCGCCGATCACCTCGACCGCTCGGTCGAAGGAGGTCAGCATCGCGGGCACGTCGCGGCGCTGGCCATGGAAGTCGATCTCGGCGCCGGCGGCGCTGATGCCGACCAGGCCGTCGAGGTGCCACTGCGGGCGGAGCTGCTCGAGGACCCGTTCGCTGCCGTCGTCGCCGCGGCCGACGCTGACCAGCGCCCGGACCGCGAGCAGCATCGCCTCGGGCAGCGGCGGCGGCGCGGAGCCGCCCACCATGGTCAGCTCCATGCAGCCGTCCCAGTCGCCACGTTCGTAGGCGACCAGCGACGCCATCAGCCGGGACTCGAAGTGGTACGGCGCCCACGGCAGCCCGATCCGCTCGGCGATGAGCATCGCCCGGTGGTACGCGTCCTGCGCCGCGGCCAGGTCGCCCCGCTCGTGCAGCAGGTCGGCCAGGATGTAGAGGCCGCGGATCTCGGCGTGCGGGTCGTCGTCGGCGTGCGCCCGGTCGACCACCTCGCGGAGCACCCGCTCGGCGGTCTCGGTCTCACCGGACCGCTCGTCGATGCTGGCGAGCGTGGTGGTCACGTCGGCGACCAGCGGGGCCATGTCGAGCTTCTGCGCGAGGCCGAGCGACTCCATCGCCAGCCGGGTCGCCTCGGTGTCGCGGCCGTGGTACAGGTGCGCCCGGGCGTGCAGGCTGAGCACCTTGGCCCGCAGCGCGCTCGGCTCGTCGGGCACCAGGTCGACGGCCTCGGAGGTCGCCTCGAAGGGGTCGCCGGCGTTGTCGAGGTTCATCGCCGCGGACGCGAACGACATGAGCAGACGCGCCCGGTGGTGGGCGGGCGCGTCTGCGGGCAGGTGGTCGATCTGCGAGGAGACCAGCTTGACCGCGCGCTCGGCGTGG
>JABFXA010000474.1 GCA_013361955.1 Nocardioidaceae bacterium | reverse complement strand
GACGGCGAACGCTTCGGCGTATCGCTCGTGGCATTCGATGCCGCGGATCCGGGCGAGGCCGAGGAAGGCCTCCCGGTCGTACCAGGGACGGTGCCGCTGCGAGGCGTAGTGCTCCTGCAGCAGCCGCACCTTCTCTTCGGCGATCTCCGTCGACAGCGGCTGGTACGCGGCCATCCGGCCGAGGTCGCCGTCCCACTTGACGATCTCGTAGCCGAGGACCAGGTGGTCGCGGAACGCGGTGGGTATCAGCTGCGCCAGGCCGCGGTGGTCCTGGTGGGCGTCGTCGGTGCGCGGGGCCAGGATCAGATCCGGGTCGGTCTGCGCGCGCAGTTCCTCGACCGCGGCCTTGGCCTCGTCCCAGTGCACGGGCAGCCGGCCGTCGGGCAGCTTGTGCACGGTCAGCCGCAGGTCGGCGCCCGGGCAGAAGGCGGCGAGGGCGGCCTGCTCCTCCTGTTCGCGCTCGCTGCCGCCGCCGGAGAGGACCAGCGCGTCGACGCGGAGGCCGGGCCGTGCGTGGCACAGCGTCAGCAGGGTGCCGCCTGCGCCGATGGCGATGTCGTCGCAGTGCGCGCCCACGGCGACGATCCGGTCCAGACGCCCGGCTTCGAGGCGGATCACACGCTCACCCCGGCGTTGTCCCGCTCCCACACGGCCCACGGACGGTCGCCCCGGGCGTAGGCCTCGTCGAGCGCGGCCCGCTCCTTCACGGTGTCGGTCGGCTTCCAGAAGCCGCGGTGCTGGTGGGCCACCAGGCGGCCCTGCTTGGCCAGTTGGGCACATCCGTCGGCGACCAGGTCCCCGTTCTCCGGGATGTGGTCGAAGACCTCCTGGCGGAGCACGAAGTAGCCGCCGTTCTCCCACAGCGGCATGTCGCTCACCGCGGTGATGCCCCCCACCAGGCCGTCCTCGCCCAGGTCCACGCAGTGGAACGAGGACTGGGGCGGCACCACCATCATCGACGCACCGGCGTCGCGCCGGGCGAAGTTGTCGATCATCTCGGGCAGCGGGGCGTCGGTGAGCACGTCGGCGTAGTTGGCGAGGAACATCTCGTCGCCGTCCAGGTGGTGGCGCACCCGGCGGAGCCGCTCCCCGATCGGCGACTCGATGCCGGTCTGCGCGAACGTGATCGTCCAGTCGGCTATGTCGGTGGACAGCAGCTCGGTCTTCCCGCCCCGCAGCACGAAGTCGTTGGACGTCGTCTCCTCGTAGTTGAGGAAGAAGTCCTTGATGTGGTGGGCCCCGTAGCCGAGGCACAGGATGAACTCCTTGTGCCCGAAGTGCGCGTAGTAGCGCATGACGTGCCAGATCAGCGGCCTCGGGCCGACCATCGCCATCGGCTTGGGCACGTCGTCGGAGGTTCCGTTGCGCATCCGCATCCCGTAACCGCCGCAGAACAGAACGACCTTCATGCTGTGACCTCTCGGGACGCGCCGTCGACGATGCTCAGTTCCGGGATGGGGAAGACCAGTCGGCCGCCCCACTCGTGCACATAGGACAGCTGCTCGACCAGCTCGGCCCGCAGGTTCCACGGGAGGACGAGGACGTAGTCCGGTTTGTCGGCCGCGATCTGCTCGGGCGGCAGGATCGGGATGCGGGTGCCCGGGGTGAACCGGCCGTGCTTGTACGGGTTGCGGTCGACCGTGTAGGCGAGCAGGTCGGGTCGGATGCCGCAGTGGTTGAGCAGGGTGTTGCCCTTGCCCGGGGCGCCGTAACCGACGACCGTCTCGCCGCGCTCGGCCGCCTCGATGAGGAACTTGAGCAGGTCCCGGCGCACCTTGGCCACACGGGCGGAGAACTCGGTGTACCCGGACAGCTCCTGCAGACCCGCGGCCTTCTCCCGGGCCAGTACGTCGGCCACCCGCTGCGTCGGCTCGCCGGCCACCTCGGCCGGGCGGGCCCACAGCCGGATGGAGCCGCCGTGCGTGGGCAGCAACTCGACGTCCACGAGCGTGAGTCCGCCGCTCGCCAGCGCCTGGATCGCGGAGGCGACCGTGTAGTACTGGAAGTGCTCGTGGTAGATCGTGTCGTACTGGTTCTCCTCGATCAGGGTCAGCAGGTGCTGCACCTCGATGGAGACCCAGCCGTCGTCGGCCACCAGGGCGCGCAGCCCCTGGGTGAACCCGACCACGTCGGGGATGTGCGCGTACACGTTGTTGGCCACGACCAGATTCGCCGGGCCGTGCTCCTCGCGGACGGCCGAGCCGGTCTCCGGGCTCAGGAACTTCGTGAGCGTGGGCACGCCCGCGTCCCGCGCCGAGGCGCCGACGTTCACCGACGGCTCGATGCCGAGGCAGCGGATCCCCCGGTCCACCACATGCTTCAGCATGTATCCGTCGTTGCTCGCGACCTCGACCACGAAGGCGTCGGTGCCGAGATCCAGCCGCTCGACGGCGTCGGCGACGAACGTGCGCGCGTGCTCCACCCAGGAGGTCGAGAAGGAGGAGAAGTACGCGTACTCGCTGAACGTCTCCTCCGGCGTGATCAGCGGAGGAATCTGCGCGAGCCAGCAGTCGGTGCAGACCCGCAGGTGCAGCGGGTACGCGGGCTCCGCCCGGTCCAGTTGGTCCGCGGCGAGAAAGCTCTCACATGGTGGTGTCGCCCCGAGATCGACGACGCTCGCCATCGCTTCCGAGCCGCAGAGTCGGCATTGTGTCATCTACTGTCCCCATCCCCCCTGTTCGCGTGGGTGTCCCCACCGCGAGCCAGTGCTGACCGACCCGCGATCGCGGTGCGGTACTCCTCCACCAGGCGCTCCAGGCCGACGGCCGGGCTGAAGCCCTGCTCGTAACGGCGCCGGGCAGCCTGGCCCATCTCTTGGTTGCGGTCCGGATCGGCCGTGATCCGGCGTATGCGGGACGCGAGCGAGGCGGCCTCGCCCGGCCGGTGCAGCAGCCCGGTCACGCCGTCCTCGACGAGCTCGACGAAGGCACCGTGACCGGCGGCGACGACCGGCACCCCGGCCGCCATCGCCTCCACGACCACCAGGCCGAACGCCTCCAGCCACGTCGAGGGAGCCACCACGGCGACCGACCGCGCGATGGCCTTCTGGCACTCCGCCGTGTCGTACAGACCGACGTAGCGCACGTCGTCCCGGCCCGCCGCCCAGGCCGTGACCTCCGCCTCCAGTGGTCCCGTGCCGGCGATCACGAGCGGCACGCCCACACCCCCGCTCGCCGCGAGCTCGTCCCACGCGGTCATGAGCAGCCGTACGCCCTTGGCCTCGGCGAGCCGGCCGAGGTAGAGCAGATGCTCGCCGGCGTCCGAGCGGCGGGCGTCCGGGTCGGGCACGAAGTTGTGCTTCACCACCAGCCGCTCGGCCGGCATGCCCGCCCGCACGAGCACGTCGCGCTGCGCCGCGGAGATGCACAGGAACCGCTCCACGCCGGACCACCACCGCCGCCGGTTGGCCGACAGGCTGACCGCGAGCGGCACCGTCGCGAGGCGGGAGCCGCGGTAGCAGCCATGCCGGACGGCGGGCAGCGGGACCGACGACCCGACGCACTCGGTGCACGGCCGGCCGTCCCGCTGGAGCGTGCCGGGCGGGCAGACCTGCGTGTAGTTGTGCAGCGTGGCGACGGCGGGCACCCCGGCGTCGGCGCAGGCGGCGAGGACCGCGGGTGACAGGAGCGGGAAGACGTTGTGGACGTGCACCACGTCGGGCCGCTCGCTGCGCAGCCGGGCGGCGAGCTCCGCGCGGACCGCCGGGTTCCACGGCACCCGCAGGGGCACCGCGACCTTGGTGAGCAGGGACATGGTGGCGATGTCGTCGCTGCGCCGCTCGAACACCTCGACCCGGTGGCCGGCCCCGCGCAGCAGCGCCACCTCCTGGTCTACGACCTTGTTCTCCCCGCTCGGCTGCGCCGAGGCGTAACGGTTGTGCACCACGAGGACGTGCATGCTCAGATCACCTCCGATCTCTGGGCCCATCGCGGGACACGCCGTCGCGGGACTTCGGGCGTCGATTCGGGTGTCGATGGGGGAGTGGCCGCGGCAGGTGCCGCCAACAGCGAGGCGGCCACGGCCAGATGCAGCAGATACGGCGAGGCGTCGCCCAGTCCGGCCTCGGTGTACGACGCGATTCCGCAGTAGCTGATCAGGAAGATCGCGCAGGCCCTCGACAGCGACGGCGGCCGCAGCATCGCGACGCCGCCCAGCACGACGATGATCGCCGCGACCAGGGTGACGCCGATCAGGCCCTGCTCGTTGTAGACGGCCAGCCAGCTGTTGTCGATCGGCAGCCCGCCGAAGGACTTGTCGCCCAGGCCCACACCGAACAGCTCCTGCGACGTCGACCGGGGCGCGGCCAGCAGCGCGTCCCAGACCTTGGCCCGACCGGTGAGGTTGGAGAAGTTCTCCTTGCTCTGCCCGCGCAGGAACCACGTCTGCAGCGCGGAGGCGAACCCCACCGCGGCCACCACGGCGCACACCACCGCCCAGGTGAAGAACCGCCGGGCCGCGGCGCTGGTCAGGATCAGGGAGCCGATCGCCAACGCCAGCCCGATGAACAGGCCGAGCGTGGCCGTCCGGGTATGGGTCAGCGCGAGCAGGACGAGAGACGGCACGATGACCACCGCCGCGCTGGTCCGGTCGGTCCGGCGCCCCAGTACGAGCAGCACGGTGAGCCCGATGATCACCGCGGCGTACTGTCCGATCTGCGGCGGGGTGAGCGGCCACAACGCGCCGACCAGGCGTCCGCCGTAGAGGTCGGGCAGGGCCGCGCCCGGTGAGACGGCCAGGCCGGCGGCCACCGACCCGAGCACCGCGAAGTACATCCGGATGTGATGCCGGACGAACGTCATGGAGCCGTCCCACCAGCGGCTGAGCAGCCACAGCGTGCCGACGAAGAGAGCCAGCCGGGCACACCGGAACAGCGCGCCGAACCCGGACTCCAGATTCGCGCTGGAGACCACGCTCAGCACCAGCAGCAGCGTGAGCAGCAGCAGATAGGCGCTGGCCCGGATGCGCAGCCGGAGATTGACCGCGAGCGCCAGCGTGAACGCGGCGACCAGCGCGCCCATGGTGACCATCTGGATGAGGGAGCGAGGCAGCGGGACGATGGTCTTCGCCCCGGCGGAGCCGAGCGTGTTGAGGATCAGCAGCCCCCACACCGTCCCGACGATCTTCGACGGGTTCTCCGCGGACGCAGTGGCGGCCATCTCAACCACCGTCCCGTGCGCGGAAGGTGCTGCCCGCGTCCTGCTGGTACGGCGTGCCCTGCCACTGTCCGAATTCGAGCACCCGGCTCGGGTCGTAGGCGACGAA
>JABFXA010000085.1 GCA_013361955.1 Nocardioidaceae bacterium | reverse complement strand
CCCGACGCGTGGCTGTGGGTGCTGGGCCGTGGGCTGCGCCGGCTCGGGGTCGGCGGGGCGCCAGTCGGCGCGGCCTGGGTGGACCCGGACGTCGTCGCGGTCAGCACCACGTCGGCCGGCGGGGAGCGGCTGTGGCTGTGCCGCCGCAGCGACGCCGCCTGCGCGCCGACGCCGGTGCGCGGACGCCAGGTCCGGATCACCGGCTGAGGTGCGAGGCTGGGCCCATGAGCGTTCCCAACGTCGTCCTCAACAACGGCATCGAGATCCCGCAGCTCGGCTTCGGCGTCTGGCGGGTGCCGTCGGGACAGACCCGCGAGGTGGTCGCGAAGGCCCTGCAGGTGGGCTACCGGCACATCGACACCGCGAAGCTCTACGCCAACGAGGAGGAGGTCGGCGCCGCGGTCCGAGACTCCGGGCTCGAGCGCGACCAGGTGTTCGTGACCAGCAAGGTCTGGAACGACGACCAGGGCTACGACCGCACGCTGCGGGCGTTCGACGCGAGCATGGACCGGCTCGGCTTCGAGGTGCTCGACCTCTACCTCATCCACTGGCCCGCCGACGACCTCGGCACGTCGGTGGAGACCTGGAAGGCGATGGAGAAGCTGTACCTCGACGGGCGGATCCGGGCGATCGGGGTGTCCAACTTCGGGCCCGACCACCTAGGCCGGCTGCTCGCCGACGCCGAGGTGACACCGGCCGTGAACCAGGTGGAGCTGAACCCTTACCGCCAGCGACGAGCCGTCCGCGAGGCGGACGCCGAGCACGGGATCGCCACCGAGGCCTGGGCGCCGCTGGCCAAGGGCGGCGAGCTGCTGTCCGACCCGGTGGTCACCCGGCTGGCCGCCACGCACGAGGCCACCCCGGCGCAGGTGGTGCTCCGCTGGCACCTGCAGGTCGGCACCATCGCGATCCCGAAGTCGGTCACACCGTCCCGCATCGAGGAGAACTTCGCGGCCTTCGGGTTCGAGCTCGACGAGGAGGAGCTAGCGGCTCTGGAGGCCCTCGACCGCGACTGAGCGGCACCCTCGCGGTGTCGAGGCCTGCGCTGGTTGAGGTGCGAGCCCGCTGGGGCGAGCCTCGAAACCGGCTGCCGAGGGTTGGGGGCGGCGCGGCCGGGAACTACGAGGGCATGGCGACGAAGGCGCAGACCAAGCGGCAGCAGCTGATCGTGGACGTGCTGGACGACGCGTTCCGGGACCTGATGAAGGCGGACCCGCACGCGTTCCGGGTGAAGTTCCGGAAGATGGCCGCCGACCCGTTCGCGTTCTACCGCGGCTCGGCCTGCCTGTTCTACGCCGACGTGACCGGGATGCGCGACACCTGGGCGGACGACCGGACCAGCCGGGTGTGGATCCACGGCGACCTGCACGCGGAGAACTTCGGCACCTACATGAACTCCCACGGCCGGATGGTCTTCGACGTCAACGACTTCGACGAGGCCTACATCGGGCACTTCTCCTGGGACCTGCGCCGGTTCGTCGCCAGCCTGGCGCTGCTCGGCTGGCAGAAGGCGCTGCCCGACGAGACCATCCGGGACCTGGTCGGCAAGTACCTCCGCGCGTACCTCGCCCAGGTCAGCCACTACGCGAAGATCACCGAGGACGACGACTTCGCGCTGCACCTCGACAACACCACCGGCCCGGTGCACGACGTGCTGGTGCAGGCGCGGACGGCGAGCCGGGTGGCGCTGCTCGACGGGATCACGAGGTTCGAGGACCACGTGCGGGTGTTCGCGCACGACGGCTCGGTGCGCCGGCTCGGGAAGGCCGAGCGACGAGCGGTGGGCGAGGCGTTCGCGGGATACCTCGACACCATCCCGGAGTCGAAGCGCTTCGACCGCGACCTGTTCTACGACGTGCGCGACGTGGTGGGGAAGTCCGGCTTCGGGATCGGCAGCGCCGGGCTGCCGGCGTTCAACGTGCTCGTGGAGGGGTACAGCCAGTCGCTCGACAACGACGTGGTGCTGAGCATGAAGCAGGCCAACGTGCCGGCGGTGAGCCGGTTCGTGGACAGCGCGGAGGTGGACCGGTACTTCGCCCACGAGGGGCACCGCACCGTGGTCAGCCAGCGGGCGCTGCAGGTGCACACCGACCCGCTGCTCGGCTACACCGACCTCGACGGCGTCGGGTTCCTCGTCGCCGAGGTGTCGCCGTACGAGTTCGACCTCGACTGGGGCGAGGTCAACGAGCCCGACGAGATGGCCGGCGTCGTGCAGGACCTGGGCCGGGCGACCGCGAAGATCCACTGCGCGTCCGACGAGGACAGCGAGCAGGACCTGGTGAACTTCCAGACCGAGGAGGCGATCTGCGCCGTGGTCGAGGGCCGCCGGCGCGAGCTGGTCGCGGACCTCACCGACTTCGGCGTGGAGTACGCCGAGCGGGTGCGCCGGGACCACGCGCTGTTCGTCGACGCGTTCCGGGAGGGCCGGATCGGCGGCGTCAGCGCGACCTGAGCCCGCTCAGGCCAGCTGCCGCGCCCCGGCGCTCGGCGGCGCGGTGAGGAACGCCGGGGGAGTCCAGCCCTTCCGGTCGAACTCCGCGGCGACCGCCTCGCGCACCCCGGCCGCCACCTCGGTCGGCACCAGCGCGATCGCCGACCCGCCGAACCCGCCGCCGGTCATCCGGGCGCCGAGACCGCCGTGGTCGAGGGCCACGTCGACGACCGCGTCGAGCTCCACGCAGGACACCTCGTAGTCGTCTCGCAGCGACACGTGCGACGCGGTGAAGGTGCGCCCGAGCGCCTCGAAGTCGCCCCGCTCCAGCTCGTCGACGGACGTGCGCACCCGGTCGATCTCGGTGAACACGTGGCGCACCCGTGGGCGCACGTCGTCGTCCAGCGCGGCCAGTGCCGCCTGCTGGTCGTCGACGTCGCGGAGCAGCTCGACGCCGAGCTGCCGCGCGGCCCGTTCGCAGTCGCGGCGGCGGGACCCGTAGCCGCCGTCGGTCAGCGTGTGCGAGGCGCGGGTGTCCACGACGAGCAGGTCGAGGCCGGCCGCGGCAGGGTCCCAGCCGACCTGGCGCGTGGACCAGTCGCGGCAGTCCAGCAGCAGCGCGTGCGCCTCCTCCGCGAACAGCGACACCGTCTGGTCCAGGCCGCCGGTGGGCGCGCCGGCCACCTCGCTCTCCGCACGCATGCAGGCCCGGACCAGCTCGGCGCGGACCGCGGCGTCGACGTCGACCCCCGCGGCGGCGGCGACGGCCAGCGCGACCGAGCACTCCAGCGCCGCGGAGCTGGACAGGCCGGCGCCCAGCGGCACCGTGCCGTCGACGACCAGGTCCATCCCGGGCACGTCCCAGCCGGCCTCGCGCAGCGCCCAGAGCACCCCGACGGCGTACGTCGCCCAGCCCTCGGCCCGACCCGGCCCCAACGCGTCGAGCCGGCCGTCGAAGCCCTCGGCCTGCTGCCCGCTGCGCACGGTCACCCGGTCGTCGTCGCGCCGGGCTACCGCGGCGTACGTCGCGTGCGGGAGCGCCATCGGCAGGCACAGCCCGCCGTTGTAGTCGACGTGCTCGCCGATCAGGTTCACCCGCCCGGGAGCGGCGTACACGCCGTCCGGGTGGCGGCCGTGCACGTCGCGGAAGCGGGCCGCGACGGCGCGGGCGTGGGCGGCGGGGTCTCCGGCGTCGAGCGTCTGCACGACGGCCAGCCTAGGCGGGCGAGGGACGTGACCTTTCGGGCACTGCGTCGTTCCACATGCACGGACCGCTCCAGGAGGAAGCCCATGCGTCGACCGCTCCGCACCACCCTCGCGATCGGCGTCTCGGCCGCCGTCACGTCGCTCGTCGCCCTCCCGGCCCAGGCCGCGCCGACCGCCCCCGGGGTGCCCGCGACCGCCACGGCCGGCGCCCGGGTGCAGGACTTCCTGGCCCGGCAGCTGGGCCGGCTCGGGCCGCTCGGCACCGCCACCGTCCTCGTGCACGGCACCGACCTGGCCACGGCCGGCGACGCGGTCCGCGCCGCCGGTCTGCGCAGGACGACCAGCTTCGACCGGATCGGCGTGGTGGTCGCCCGCGGCACCAAGGCGCAGATCCAGCGGGCCCGCACCCAGCCCGGCGTGACCTACCTCGAGGGCAACCAGCCGATCGCGCTCACCGCGGAGACCTCCAACCAGGCCACCCGCGGCGACGAGGCGTTCACGACGCTGACCGGCGCCGACGGCACCGCCCTCTCGGGCAAGGGCGTGTCGGTCGGCCTCATCGACTCCGGCGTCGACCCCACGCACCCCTACCTCACCGAGAAGGACGGCTCCTCGGTCGTGGTGTCCAACCACAAGGTGCTCTGCGACCCGTTCGAGGCGGCCTGCCAGGTGCTCGACGTACCGAACTCGGTGGACACCGACACGCTGTCCGTGGGCGGCCACGGCACGCACGTCGCCGGCATCATCGCCGGCCGGCCCACGACGCTCGCCGACGGCAGCAGCCAGCACGGCGCGGCCCCCGGCGCGAAGCTGGTGTCGCTGTCCACGGGCGCGGCGCTGGTGATCGTCGGGGCGGACACCGCGCTCAACTGGGTGTTGGAGCACCACGCCGCCCCGTGCGGTGCCGGCGTCTCCGCCGCCGAGTGCCCGCCGATCAAGGTCACCAACAACTCCTACGGACCCAGCGGGGGCGGCGAGCTCGACCCCGAGTCCGCGACCGTCAAGCTGCAGCGCGCGCTGGCCGCCGACGGCGTGGCGACCGTGTGGGCCAACGGCAACGACGGCGGCGACGGCTCGCAGAACCTCTCCAACCCGCCCGGCCAGGACCCGACCGGCGGCGTCATCTCGGTCGCGTCCTACAACGACCTGGGCACCGGCACCCGCGACGGCGAGCTGTCCGACTTCTCCTCGCGCGGCAAGCAGGGCCGGCCGTCGAGCTACCCGGACATCTCCGCGCCCGGCGACCTGATCACCTCGTCGTGCCGGCCGTACCTGGTGATCTGCAGCACCGGCCTCGACCCGCAGAACGGCCCCGGCCCGACCGACGTCGGCACCTTCAACACGATCAGCGGTACGTCGATGGCCGCGCCGCACATCGCGGGCATCGTCGCGCAGCTGTTCCAGGACACCCCGACCGCGACGCCGGCGCAGGTCGAGGACGCGATCAAGTCGACGGCCCACAAGTACGCCTTCGGCGCGGCGTACGAGCCGGGACCGCTGGGGACGACGTCGTACGACAAGGGCTACGGGCTCGTTGACGTGGTCGCCGCCGCGCAGGCGCTGCACTGAGCCTTCCTGCGGTCCGGCCCGTCGTGTAGAACTCGACGGGTGACGGCTCGACAGTGGCCCCGGTGGTCCGAGCTGCGACCC
>JABFXA010000416.1 GCA_013361955.1 Nocardioidaceae bacterium | reverse complement strand
TGTACGTCGCTAGCGCCCGGCCGGCCGCCGGCGCGGAGACCCGCACCACCTCGGCCCCCAGGCCCCGGAGCGTCTCGGCGACCACCTCGAGACGGGCCAGCACGCCCGCCTGGTTGCGCGGCCCGACCAGCTCCTCGACCAGGCCCACCCGCAGGCCGCGCGCGTCCGGCACCGGGTCGGCGAGCCGCGGCCGGCGACCGAGCACCGCGAGCAGCAGCGCGGTGTCGCCGACCGTGCGCGCCAGCGGTCCGACCCGGTCGAGGCCGGGTGCGAACGGGAACACGCCGCGCATCGGCACCAGCCCCGGCGTGGGCGCCATCCCCACCACGCCGCACTGCGCGGCCGGCTCGCGCACGGAGCCGCCGGTGTCGGTGCCCACCGCGACCGGCACCTCGAACGCCGCGACCGCGGCCGCCGACCCGCCGCTGCTGCCACCGGGGCTGCGCCGGACGTCGAGCGGGTTGTGGGTGCGCCCGTACGCCGAGGTCTGGGTCGATGCGCCCATCGCCAGCTCGTCCATGTTCGCCCGGCCGAGCAGCACCGCACCGGCCCGTCGCAGCCGCCGGACCAGGGTCGCGTCCAGCCGCGCGGCCGGTCCGTGCGCCTTCGAGCCCGAGGTGGTCAGCTGGCCGCGCACGTCGACGTTGTCCTTGACCACCACCGGCACTCCCGCGAGCGACCCGAGGTCGTGGCCCTCCGCGCGGCGTACGTCGAGCCGCCGGGCCTGGTCGACGACGTCGTCGCGGTCCACGTGCACCAGCGCCCGGACCCACGGCTCGGTGAGCCCGACCAGGTCCAGGTGCGCCTGCGCGACCTCGGCCGCCGACACGTCGCCGGCCGCCACGAGCGCGGCGATCCGACGTGCGTCGTACCGGGTGAGCGGGTCGGCCGCGACGACCGGCACGGCGTGGGTCATGGCGGGAGCGTAGGCGGGTCGTGTTTCGGCCGGGTGACCGAGCGCTCAGGCGGTCGCGAACCGGCCGAGCACCCGCGCCGCATCGATGCCGGCGAGGCTGCGCGCGAACAGCCGCTGGTAGCCGAGCTCCTCGCGGGTGCGGGCCGCCGGCAGCCCCTCGAACCGTACGGCGGTCCAGTCGGCGTCGGGGACCAGCGAGTCGACGACCCGGTCCATCGCGTCGGCCGTGCCCGAGCCGTCGCCGAACTGCTCCTTGCGCCGCCATAGGATCTCGTCGGGCAGCCAGCCGGCGAACGCCTCGCGCAGCAGCCGCTTCTCCTGGCCGTCCTCGCCGAGCAGCTTCCACGCGGTCGGCACCCGCTGCGCGACCGCGAGCACGTCGCGGGACAGGAACGGCACGCGCGCCTCGAGCCCGTGCGCCATCGTCACCCGGTCGCAGCGCTGCAGGTTCAGGTGGTGCAGGGTGGCCACCCCGTCGACGAGCGCGTCGGCCAGCTCGGCCTCGCTCAGGTCGCGCAGGTGGTGGTATCCCGCGAACAGCTCGTCGGCGCCCTCGCCGGTGAGCACCACCTTCACGTGCCGCGCGGCGAGCTCGGCGAGCAGGTAGTTGGGCACCGCGCTGCGGATCAGCGACGGCTCGTAGGACTCGGTCACCGCGACCACCCGGGGCAGCACGTCGACCACCTCGTCGTCGGTGTAGACCCGCTCGTGGTGCACCAGGCCGAGGGTGTCGGCGACCAGCCGCGCCGCGGCCAGGTCGGGGCTGTCCGGGGTGCCGGCAGCGAAGGAGTGCACCGGCTCGGCCGACGACCGGGCCAGCACCGCCGCGACGATGCTGGAGTCGAGGCCGCCGGAGAGGAACACCCCGACCGGGACGTCGGCCATCATCCGCTCGCGGACGGCGTGCACGACGGACGCGCGGACCGCGCCGCGGGCGTCGTCGCGGGACGTGAACCGGTCGGTCGTGCCGGCGTACAGGTCGACGTAGGCGACCAGGCCGTCGGCCGGCGTCCACCAGTGCCCCGGTGGGAACTCCTCGACGTGCTCGCGAACGTCGGCCGGGAACGCCCGCAGCTCCGACGCCGCGAGCACCCGGCCGTCGTGCCGGGCCCAGTACAACGGCTTCACCCCGAGCGGGTCGCGGCCCAGCCAGACCCCGCCGTCCTCGTCGGCGACGCAGAAGGCCCACATGCCGCGCAGGTCGTGCAGGCCGGAGGCGCCGCGCTCGGCGAGCACGTGCAGCACCACCTCGGAGTCGGAGCGGGTGCGGAACGGCCCGGGCAGCGCCCCGCGCAGGTCCTCGTGGTTGTAGACCTCGCCGTTGGCGACCACCCAGCGGCGCCCGGGCGCGTCGGGCAGCGGCTGGTCGCCGCCGTCGAGGTCGACGATGGACAGCCGGGTGTGGCCGAGCCAGGTGCGGCCGACCCGGCGGGTGCCGTGCCCGTCCGGACCGCGGTGCCGCAGCCGGTCGAGCATCCGCTCGCCGAGGGCGGCGCCGGCCCGGAGCCGCGCCTCGTCGGGGTCGTCGGTGAGGTCGTGGACCGCCGCGATGCCGCACATGCCTCCATGCTTCCCCACCCCGGGCGAGGGGTACACGCGACGTCGGTGTGACGTGGCAGGCTGTCCCTGACATGACACCGCGGACCCTGCTCGCCGTCGACGGCAACTCCCTGCTGCACCGCAGCTTCCACGCGTCCGCCCGCACCGACTTCCGCACGCCCGACGGCCGGCCCCGCTGGGCGGTGCGCGGGCTGCTGTCGCAGCTGGTCTCGGTGGTCGACCGCACCTGCGCCGACGCGGTCGTGGTCGGCTTCGACGACCCGGGCGAGAGCGTCCGCAAGCAGCGGTTCCCCGGTTACAAGGCGCAGCGCACCCCGAAGCCGCCGACCCTCGAGGAACAGCTCGAGGCGGCCGTGCACACGCTCCGCGCGCTCGGCGTCGTGGTGGTCGTGCCGCCGGGCCTGGAGGCCGACGACGTGCTGGCCTCCGCGGCCGCCTACGCCCGCCGGGTCGGCGCCCGCACCGTGGTGGCCACCTCCGACCGCGACTCGTTCGGGCTGATCGACGACAACACCCGCATGCTGCGGATCCTCAACGGTGGCGTCGACCGGTCCCCGATGCTCGACTGCGAGCGGCTGCCGCTGGTCACCGGTGTCCGCGCCGACCAGTACCTCGACTACGCCGCGTTCCGCGGCGACACCTCCGACAACCTGCCGGGGGTCACCGGCTTCGGCCCGAAGACCGCCGCGAAGCTGCTCGGCGGGCTGGGCTCCGGGCGGGCCGCGTTCGACGACGCGGCCGGCGACGGCGAGCGCTGCCGGGCGGCCGTCGGCCCCGCGCTCACGCGCACGCTCGCCGGCCCCGACGCCCGCGAGACCTGGGAGCACAACCGGGCCGCGATGGCGATGCGCGACGACGCCGACCTCGGGCTCGACCTCGACGCCGGGATCGGCTGCCTGCCGCTGGACGAGGACGCGATCCGGTCGACGTACACGTTCTTCGACCTGCACGTCCCGAGCGCGCTGCGGGCGCTGGCGATGCACGAGCCGACGATGCCGCAGGCCCGCGACGCCGACGCGACGTGGCGCCCGCCGCGCACCGGCTACCCGGCCCGGTACCCGCCGCTGCCCAAGCAGCCGGAGCCGGCGTCGGTGCAGGACACCCTCTTCTGAGGGCGCCCCAGGGCGTGTCGGTGAAGGGATCGGCGATGCGGGCATCGTCGAGTCTCCGACAACGCAGCGAGGCGCCGCGCCTGGCGGCGCGCAGCCGACGAGGACTTCGCCGACGCACCCTAGCCGGCGAACGCGCGGGCCACCCTCCGCATTGTCCGCAGCAGGGTGCCGTCCCCACCGCCCCGGAACCGCTCGGCCGGTCCGGACACGCTGATCGCCGCGACCACCGGGCCCGGCGGCCCGACCGGCACCGCGACGCAGCGCACCCCGGTCTCCTGCTCCTCCTCGTCGCCGGCCCAGCCCTTCGCGGCGACCGCGTCCAGCTCGACCTCGAAGGCCGGCCGCTCGGTGATCGTCGCCGGGGTACGCCGGGACAGCCCGGCCCGGTCGACCACGGCCAGCGCCCGGGCCCGCGGCAGCGCCGCCAGCAGCACCTTGCCCACGGCCGTCGAGTGCGGCGGCACGTGCCGGCCCACCTCGGCGAACATCCGCAGGGTGTGCGGCGAGGACACCTGCGCGACGTACACGACCTCGTCGCCCTCGAGCACCGCCAGGTTCGCGGTCTCCCCCGAGGCGTCCACGAGCTCGGCGAGGAACGGGCGCACGCTCCGCGCCAGCGACCGCTGCGCCGCGTCACCGAGACGCAGCGCAGCGGTGCCGACGCTGTACTTCCGCGACGCGTCGTGGCGCACGTAGCCACACGTCTGCAGGCTCTGCAGCAGCCGGTGCGTGGTGCCCACCGGCAGGCCGGTGGTGGAGGCGAGCTCGCCGACGCCGCGTGCGGACTCGGCGTCGACGAGCGCCTCCAGGATCATCAGGGCACGCTCGACCGACTGCACCGAGCCATTGCTGCGCGGGGCCGAGTCCACCACGCCTCCCCCTTCGGTCGGGTCAGGGCACCATCCAGCTGAGCACGGGGGTGGCCTGGAGGCCGACGATCACGCACATCAGCACCAGCAGGCCGATGCTCCAGCCGATCACTTTGCGGAAGATGTCGCCTTCCTTGCCGGCCATCCCGACCGCGGCGGCCGCGATCGCGAGGTTCTGCGGGCTGACCATCTTGCCGAGCACGCCGCCGGAGGAGTTGGCCGCCGCCATCAGCACCGGGTCGAGCCCGGCCTGCGAGGCGGTCTGCACCTGCAGCGCGCCGAACAGCGCGTTGGCCGAGGTGTCGGAGCCGGTCACCGCGACACCGAGCCAGCCCAGGATCGGCGACAGGATCGCGAACGCCGAGCCGGCGCCGGCCAGCCAGGCGCCGAGCGAGCCGGTCTGCCCGGACAGGTTCATCACGTAGGCGAGCGCGAGCACCGCCATCACCGTGATGATCGCCGACTTCAGCTCGACGTACGTGCGGCCGTAGGTCGCCAGCGCCTGGCTCGGGGACACCTTGAGGATCGCCGCGGTGATGATGCCGGCGATGATCATCAGGGTGCCGGCGGCCGGCAGCCAGTTGAACGTGTACGTCGTCGAGGTGACCGGGTCGCCCGCCGTGTTCAGCACGTGCAGACCCGGCCACTCGATCAGGAACGTGAACGGCTCCTCGGCCAGGAACTCCTTGACCGCGGTGATGTTCACGATCGAGAAGATCGCGATGATCACCAGGTAGGGCGCGTAGGCCTTGATCACGTCGGACCGGGAGTCCTGCGGGACGGCGCCACCGCCCTGGGCGGTCGCGGTGCCGCCGCCGGTGGTCGCACCCG
>JABFXA010000322.1 GCA_013361955.1 Nocardioidaceae bacterium | reverse complement strand
CGACGCCGTACCGGTCGACGGGCTGCCCCTGCGCGCCGCCGCGCGGCTGCTGGGCCTGCCGGACCTCGACCTCGTCCGGGCGCTCGTCGAACCCCCTCTCGAGGTCGTCGACGGATACGTCCGGCCGGGCGACGGCGGGCTGCCCGATGCGCTGGCGGCCGCCGCCACGGCGGTGCTGGCCGAGGTGGACCACCCGTTCGGGGCACCCGATGCGAGACGGCTCGCGCAGGTCGGCCTCGACGCGGTCGCGGTCGCCCGGTTGCACCGCGCCGGTGTGCTGCTGCGCCTCGCCGACGGCGTCGTGGTCCGCCCCGGCTCCGACGACCTCGCCCTCGCCGTGCTGCGCGACCTGCGGCAGCCGTTCACCGTCAGCGAGGCCCGCCAGGCGCTCGGAACCTCGCGGCGGGTCGCGCTGCCGCTGCTGGGGCTGCTGGACGCGACCGGGCGCACGGTTCGGCTCGCCGACGACCGTCGGCGCACCCGCTGACCCGCGACGACACGCCGTCGCGCATGGCATTCCCCACACCGGGCACTGAGGGTTTGGTTGTCCCGCACACCGACGTACCGTCGAGCCACAGGCCGCGTACGCCGCGGACTCACGACGACTGCGAACAGCTCCGCTGCAGACCCCGGCGGAACCACCACGAGCTACTGAGCCGCGGTGATCGCATGACCCTTAGCCCCGACCTCCTCGAGCCTTCCGCCCCACTCCCCACCATTCCCTCGCACGACGCTCCGTCGATCACGCGGCAGGAGCGGTCGGAGCGGACCCACGACCTGCTGCTCCGCCTCGACCGGAGCAGCGACGAGCGCGAGCAGCAGGAGCTCCTCGACCAGGTCGTGGTGCTCAACCTCGGCGTCGCCCGGGCCGTCGCGTCCCGCTACCGGGCCCGCGGGCTGTCGCTCGACGACCTGCAGCAGGTCGCGTCCCTGGCGCTGGTGAAGGCCGCCCGCGGCTTCGACGCGCACGCCGGCCACGACTTCCTCTCCTACGCCGTCCCGACCATCCGTGGCGAGGTGCGCCGGCACTTCCGCGACCACGGCTGGACGGTTCGCCCGCCCCGCCGGATCCAGGAGCTGCAGGCGAAGATCGGCGGTTGCGAGAGCGAGCTGGCGTTCCGGCTCGGCCGATCGCCCCGCCCGTCCGAGGTCGCCGACCACCTCGGCGAGACGCTCGACGACGTGCTCGAGGCGCTCACCGAGGACGGTTGCTTCCACCCGGCGTCGCTCGACAAGCCGGTTGGCACCGAGACGGAGACCGTGCTCGGCGACATGTTCGGCGAGGAGGACTCCGGACGCGACGCCGCCGAGGCGCGGGTCGTGCTCGCGCCCGTCGTACGCCGGCTGGGTGAGCGGGACCGCCGCATCCTGATGCTGCGATTCTTCAAGGGCTGGACCCAGCAGGAGATCGCCGACGACATCGGCGTCACGCAGATGCAGGTCTCGCGGCTGCTGTCGCGGATCCTGCGCCAGCTGCGCGAGCGCCTCGACGGACCTGGGATGCCCTTGTCGACGTAGCCATCTTCGGGAGAGGACAGATGGAGCCCACCAGCGGTAGCCGCGGCGCCGCCTACTTCGCCCAGGTCAGCAGCGAGCTGATGATGACCGAGCGCGACGAGACGCCCACGTTCCAGCGCATCGTCGACCGGGCGGTGGAGGTCGTGGACGCATGCGACCACTGCGGCATCTCCATGCGACAGCGGCGCCGCCAGGTGCACACCGTCGCGTCCTCCTCGCCGCTCGCCGCGCACTGCGACGAGCTGCAGTACGGCCTGGAGGAGGGTCCCTGCCTCGAGGCGATCTGGGACGACGACTCGTACCTGGTGCAGGACACCCGCACCGACCGCCGCTGGCCGCGCTGGGGACCGCGCGTCGCGGACGAGGGCATCGGCTCGGTGCTGAGCATCCGGATGGCGACGAGCACCGAGACGCTCGGCGCGCTGAACCTCTACGCCTCCCGTCCGCACGCCTACGACGAGGAGAGCGTCGACGTGGCGCTGATCTACGCCGCGCACGCCACCAACGCGATGAGCACCGCGCAGATGGTCACCGGGCTGCAGACCGCGCTGCAGAGCCGGCACCTGATCGGCGTGGCCCAGGGCATCCTCGTGCACCGTTACGACGTGTCGCTGGAGCACGCCTTCGACGTCCTGCGCCGCTACTCCAGCAACGCCAACCTGAAGCTGCGCGACCTGGCCGCGATCGTCGTCGAGCGGCGCGACCTGCCGCCGCTCGACGAGCTCGGCGGCACCCCCGAACGGTCGGGCGAGGACCCGACGGTCGCGGGCTGACTCTCCCGGCGGCCGCTCAGAGGATCGGGCGGCCGCCGGTGACAGCCACCCGGGCGCCGGACATGTAGCTGCCCTCGTCGGAGGCGAGCAGCACGTACGCGCCGGCCAGCTCGGCCGGCTGCCCGGGGCGTCCCAGCGGGGTGTCCTCGCCGAAGTGCGCGACCTTCTCCGGCGGCATCGTCGCCGGGATCAGCGGGGTCCAGATCGGGCCGGGCGCGACGCTGTTCACCCGGATCCCGCGCGGGCCGAGCATCTGCGCGAGGCTGGCGCAGAAGTTCGCGACGGCCGCCTTGGTCGCGGCGTACGGCGCGAGGTCGGGCGACGGCATGTCCGAGTTCACCGAGGTGCTCCCGATGATCGACGCACCCGGCTTCAGGTGCGGTAGCGCCGCCTTCACGAGGTAGAACATCGCGGAGACGTTCGTGGCGAACGTGTGCTCCCACTCCTCGTCGCTGACCTCCTGGAGGTCGCTGTGGTTCATCTGGTACGCCGCGTTGCTGACCAGCACGTCGAGGCGGCCGAGCTCGCTGATCGTCCGGTCGACGATCGCGCGGCAGTGCTCGGCCCGGGACACGTCGCCGGGCACGAGGACGGCGCGCCGGCCGGCCTTCTCGACGAGCTCGGCGGTGCTCCGCGCGTCGTCCTCCTCGTCGAGGTAGCTGATCACCACGTCGGCGCCCTCGCGGGCGTAGGCGATCGCGACGGCCCGCCCGATGCCGCTGTCACCGCCGGTCACGACGGCCACGCGGCCCTCGAGCCGGCCGGAGCCGACGTACGACTCCTCACCGCAGTCGGGCACGGGTGTCATCCGGTCCTGGGTGCCGGGTGGGGTCTGCTGCTGCTCGGGCTGGCTCACGGGCGCTCCCTCCAGTGGTCGGACGCGCGCGTACCCGCGGGGCCGGGCGGCATGCGTGGGGCGCGGTCGGGTACGCCACCGGTCCGGCACACCGGACGCAGAGGAGGACCGATGACCAGCAGCCACCCACGGACCGCCGTGCTCACCGGCGCGGACTCCGGGATCGGACGGGCCACCGCCCAGCTCCTCGCGACCGAGGGCTTCGACGTGGGGATCACCTACCACTCGGACGAGCCGGGCGCGATGGCGGCCGTCGAGGAGATCGAACGCCGCGGACAGCGCGGCCTCGCCGCCCGGCACGAGCTGGGCAGCTCCGACGCCGGCGACGTCGTGGCCGACCTCGCCCGGCAGCTGGGCTCCCTCGGCGTCCTCGTCAACTGTGGCGGGACCGGCTCGTCCGCCCCCGTCACCGAGCTGACCTACGACGAGTGGCGGCGCACCCTCGGCACCGACCTCGACGGCGCGTTCCTCTGCGCGCAGCGCGCCGCCCGGTTGATGGTCGACCAGGTGCAGGGCGGCCGGATCGTCAACGTCACCAGCGTGCACGAGCACGTGCCGCGCCTGGGCTCCGCCGCGTACTGCACGGCGAAGGCCGGCCTGGGCATGCTCACGCAGGTGATGGCGATGGAGCTCGCCGAGCACGGCATCACCGTCAACGCGGTGGCGCCGGGCGAGATCGCCACCGAGATGACCGGGCACGCGACCGAGGAGGCGTTCGACGTCGACCGCCCGGGCAACCCCGTCGGCCGTCCCGGCCACGTCAACGAGGTCGCCTCCGTCATCGCGTTCCTGGCCTCGCCGCGCTCGTCGTACGTGACCGGGTCGTCGTACACCGTCGACGGTGGGCTGACGCTGATGGCCGCGCACGGGCACGACCGCGGCGACCGGGACTGGGCGCGGCTGTGACCGCCGACAGGTTGAAGGACTACCGCGAGAAGCGCGACCCGCGCGAGAAGCGCCTCGCCACGCGCACCGAGGACCACCCGCTCGACTACGCCGACTTCGAGGGCACGAGCCCGGAGGACGAGTACGGCGCCGGGTCCGTGGTCGTCTGGGACACCGGCCGCTTCGAGAACGTCACCGACGACGACGGCGCCGACCGGCGCAGGAAACCGGCCACCACGCAGCCCGAGTCGGTCCTCACCGGTCGGACGAACGACGAGGTCGCCGAGGAGGACGGCTAGCTCGGGTGCGCCACGACGTACGCGCGTCCGCTCGGGCTGGTCCAGGCGTAGTCGCCGGTGTCGACGCGCTCGTAGTGCCACCGGCCGTGGGTCTTGGCGCGGTGGTGTCGTCGGCAGAGCGGTGCGAGGTTGTCGGGCCGGGTCTGACCGGGTGGCCCGGCGTCGTCGTACGGCCGGATGTGGTCGAGGTCGCATCGTCTGGCGTCGACCGTGCAGCCGGGGAAGACGCAGCTCGTGTCGCGAAGGATCACCTGCTCGCGGCTCCCGCTCCTGCTCGTCCAGGTCGGGTACGTCGAAGCGCAACCGGGCCGCGCGGACGGCGGCCAGGATGCCGGACCGGGTGATCCGCCTCGGCTTCATCGCGAGCGTCCGGTCCAGCCAGCCGACCGCCTCGCGTGACAGCCGCGTCGTGTGCTGGGCGACCTGCCGGGCGCGCCAGCCCTGCAGGGTGCCGTCGTGCACGAGCGCCCACAGGCGCGGCAGTCGGTGACGGAGCTCCAGCACGTCGGCGACCAGCCGGAGGCCGGACGGGTACGACACGTCGAGCGCCGCGGCGAGCTCCTCGACCGCGTAGACGGCGACCTGCGGCGTCCCCTCCCCCGCCAGTGGTACGTCGTGACCCAGCAGGTCGGGGTCGTCCCAGGTCGCCGGCGCGACGTCACCGACGACGGGGTGCTGGTCGCAGAGGTCGGCGACGTACGCCAGCAGGTCGGCCTCCGCCCGGTCGGCGGTGCGACGGCAGGCCACGATCACGTCGAGCGTGTCTGCCGTCGTTGTTTCCATGAGGACATTCTCCCAGGCAGCACCGACAGATTTCCCTTGTCCACAAGGGAAATCTGCGCTGGTTGAGGTGCGAACCGCCAGGTGAGCCTCGCAACCACCAGCGACCTGCCCGCGCGCGCCCCCACGCCCGTCACGTCCTGGTTTCGAGGCTCGCGGTAGCCCGCGGGCTCAAGGTGCTTTCGCAACACC
>JABFXA010000026.1 GCA_013361955.1 Nocardioidaceae bacterium | reverse complement strand
CTGGCACTCGGGCCGTGCCGCTGTCCCGGGGTCCGCGCGATACCGCTCGGCCGCGACCGCAAACCACCCGGTTGCGCCGAGCGGTCTAGTCACAACGGACGGCCAGGTCCGGCGTGCGTCCGAGGACGGCCCGGACCGGGGGTGTCGAGCCCCGCCCGGCACCAGTAAGGTTAGGCAACCCTTATCACTGTGTCTGCTCTGTGAAGGCGGAAGATGCGCACTCCCCGACGCCTGACGGCCGTGCTCGGCGCGGCCGTCCTCTCCCTGTCCGTGCTCACCGGGTGCAGCAACGACGGCCCGTCCCTGGTCGTCTACAACGCCCAGCACGAGGAGCTCATCGACGCGGTCGCGAAGGCCTTCACCGAGAAGACCGGCATCGAGGTCGAGCTGCGCAACGGCTCCGACCTGGAGCTGGCCAACCAGCTCGTCGAGGAGGGCGACGCGTCGCCCGCCGACGTGTTCCTCACCGAGAACTCCCCGGCGATGACGCTGGTCGACAGCAAGGGCCTGTTCACCAAGCTCGACCAGAAGACGCTCGACCAGGTGCCGGCGCAGTACCGCCCCGACGACGGCGAGTGGATGGGCTTCGCGGGCCGCTCGACGGTGCTGGTCTACAACACCTCGCAGGTCTCGCAGGAACAGCTGCCGGTCTCGCTGATGGACCTGGCCAAGCCGGAGTGGAAGGGCAAGATCTCCTTCTCGCCCACGGGCGCGGACTTCCAGGCGATCGTCAGTGCCGTCCTCGCCGAGAAGGGCGAGGCCGCCACCAAGGCGTGGCTGGAGGGCCTGAAGGCCAACGGCACCGTGTACGACGGCAACAACGTCGTCCTCGAGTCGGTCAACGCCGGCGAGACCGCGGCCGGGGTGATCTACCACTACTACTGGTACCGCGACCGCGAGGAGTCCGGCGACAACAGCGACAACACCGAGCTGCACTTCTTCGGCAACCAGGACCCCGGCGCGTTCGTCAGCGTGTCCGGCGCGGGCGTGCTGAAGTCCAGCGACGACAAGGCCGACGCCCAGGAGTTCGTGAACTTCCTGGCCAGCAAGGACGGCCAGCAGGTGATCGCCGACAGCTACGCGCTGGAGTACACCCTCAACCCCCAGGTCCAGCTCGGCCGGGGCGTGAGGCCGCTCTCCGAGCTCGACCCGCCGGACGTCGACGTCTCCGACCTGAACGGGCCGAAGGTCGTCGACCTGATGGAGGAAGTGGGCTTCCTCTGAGCGCGACCACGGCTCCGCGGGCGACGGTCACGTCGCCGGTTCGGCGACGCCGCGAGCGGGGCCACCTGCCACCGGTGCTGCTCGGTCTCGCGGCGCTGGTCGCGCTGGTCGCGCTGGTCCCGCTCGGCTACATCGTCTTCTACACCGTCTCGCTCGGGCCCGCCGAGGCGTGGGAGATGCTCGCCCGGCCGCGGGTCGCCGAGCTGCTCCGCAACACCGTGCTGCTGCTGGTCGGCGTGGTCGGCCTCTGCACGGTGCTGGGCGTGAGCACCGCGTGGCTGGTCGAGCGCACCGACGTACCGATGGCGCCGTTGTGGCACGTGCTGTTCGTCGCGCCGCTCGCGGTGCCGGCGTTCGTGAACAGCTACGGCTGGGTGTCCACGACGCACGACGTGCAGAGCTACCCCGGCGCGGTGCTGGTCGTCTCGCTGTCGTACTACCCGCTGGTGTACCTGCCGATGGTCGCCGCGCTGCGCGGCCTCGACCCGGCGCACGAGGAGGTCGCCGCGTCGCTCGGGCTGGGTCGCTGGCGGACCTTCACCCGGGTGGTGCTGCGCGGCACCCGCCCGGCGCTGCTCGGCGGGGCGCTGCTGGTCGGGCTGCACGTGCTCGCGGAGTTCGGTGCGCTGCAGATGCTGCGGTTCCCCACGTTCACCACCGCGATCTACGACCAGTACCGCTCGGCGTTCAACAGCGCACCCGCGAACGTGCTGGCCGGGGTGCTGGTGCTCCTGTGCATGGTGCTGCTGGTCGCCGAGCTGCGGCTGCGCGGCGACGTCCGGCTGGCCCGGGTCGGCTCCGGCAGCGCCCGCCCCGTCGAGCGGGTCCGGCTCGGTCGGTGGCGGCCGGTGGCGCTGCTCGCGGCCACCGGCCTCGCGCTGGTCGCCCTCGGCGTTCCGCTGGGCAGCCTGACCCGGTGGCTGGTCGTCGGGTCGTCGACGGCGTTCCCGGTCGGCGAGCTGACCAGCGCCGCGGTCACCACGGTGGGGCTCGGCATCGGCGGTGCGCTGCTCGCCACCGCGATGGCGCTGCCGGTGGTCTGGCTCGCGGTGCGCTACCGCACCCGGGTCGCCACCGTGCTGGAGCGCGCCACGTTCACCGCGCACGCGCTGCCCGGCATCGTGGTCGCGCTGGCCCTGGTCGCGGTGTCGATCCGCGCGGTCCAGCCGCTCTACCAGACCGTGCCGCTGTTGCTGATCGGCTACGCGGTGCTGTTCCTGCCCCGGGCGCTGGTCAGCCTGCGCAGCAGCCTGGAGCAGGCCCCGCCGGTCCTCGAGGACGTCGCCCGCAGCCTGGGCCAGGCGCCGGCCGCCGTGCTCGCGCGGGTGACCGTGCCGATCGTCCGCGCCGGGATCGGTGCCGGCGCGGCGCTGGTGTTCATCGCGGTGTCCACCGAGCTGACCATGACGCTGCTGCTCTCCCCGATCGGCACCAGCACGCTGGCCACCGAGTTCTGGTCGAACTCCTCCTCGGTGCAGTACGGCGCCGCCGCGCCGTACGCGCTGCTGCTGGTGCTGGTGTCCTGCCCGGCGACGTACCTGCTGGGCCGGCAGGCCCGGAAGGGGTCTCTCGCATGACCACCCCACGAAACCGCTCCCTGCGCTCGCTTCGCTCACTCCGGTCTCGCTTCCGAGGGGACCCCGGATGAGCCGCGTGAAGGTGTCGTCGATCGACCGCTCCTTCGGGACCGTCGAGGTGCTGCGCGGGGTCGACCTGGAGATCGCCGACGGCGAGCTGCTCGCGGTGCTCGGCCCGTCCGGCTGCGGGAAGACCACGCTGCTGCGGATCATCGCCGGGTTCCTCGAGCCCGACGCCGGCAGCATCGCGTTCGACGGCGAGACCGTGGTCGGTCCTGGCGTCAGCGTGCCGTCGCGACGCCGCCGGGTCGGCTACGTGCCGCAGGAGGGCGCGCTGTTCCCGCACCTCGACGTGCGCGGCAACGTGCTGTTCGGGCTGCCCCGCAAGGAGCGAACCGACGACCGGCTGGCCGAGCTCCTCGAGCTCGCCGAGCTGCCCACCGCGCTGGCGTCGTCGTACCCGCACGAGCTCTCCGGCGGCCAGCAGCAGCGGGTCGCGCTGGCCCGGGCGCTCGCGCCGAGGCCGCGGGTGGTGCTGCTCGACGAGCCGTTCTCCTCCCTCGACGCCGCGCTGCGGGTGCACGCCGGCCGGGCCGTCACGCGGGTGCTGCGCGCCGCAGGCACCACCGGCGTGCTGGTCACCCACGACCAGGGCGAGGCGCTGTCCCTCGCCGACCGGGTGGCGGTGATGCGCTCCGGCCGGATCGCGCAGCTGGCGACCCCGCACGACCTGTACCGCCGCCCCGTCGACGCCGAGATCGCGTCGTTCGTCGGCGGCGCCACGGCCCTGCCCGGCACGCTCGACGGCGACGTGGTGCGGTGCGCACTGGGTGCGCTGCACGTCGACCGCGTACGCCGCGCCGCGGTGTCCGGCACCGAGGTCACCGTCGTGCTGCGCCCGGAGCAGGTGCGGGTCGTCGCCGAGGGCGAGGGCGTCGCCGCGGTGGTCGACGAGGTCGCGTTCTTCGGCCCGTTCGCCACCGTCCGGCTGACCCTGGACACCGGCGCCGACGTGACCGCCCGGGTCGAGGCAGGTCACGCCCCGCTGGTCGGCGACCGGGTGGGCGTCACGGTCGCGGGCGAGGCCGGGGTCTACGCGTGACCGCGGTCGTCGGCACCCGGCCGGAGCACGAGCCGTGGCCGCCGCTGGCCCGCCACGGGTCCGCTCCCGCGCTGGTGCACGGCGACCGGGTGCTCGACTACGCCGAGCTGCACGACCGGGTGGTCGCCCGCCGCGACGAGCTCGGCAGCGTACGCCGGCTGGTGCTGCTCGAGTGCGCGAACGACGTGGAGACCGTCGTCGGCTACCTGGCCGCGATGACCGCCGGCCACCCGGTGCTGCTCGCTCCCGCGGGCGGCCACCACGCCGACCTGCTCGCGACGTACCGGCCCGACGTGGTGCTGTCCGGGGCGGAGCTGACCGAGCACCACGACGGCACCCGGCACGACCTGCACCCCGACCTGGCGCTGCTGCTCAGCACCTCGGGCTCGACCGGCTCGCCCAAGCTGGTCCGGCTCTCCCGGGAGAACGTGGTGAGCAACGCGGCGGCGATCGCGACGTACCTGCGGCTCTCCCCCGACGACCGCGCCGCGACCACGCTGCCGATGCACTACTGCTACGGGCTGTCGGTCGTGAACAGCCACCTGCGCAGCGGCGCCAGCCTGCTGCTCACCGACGACTCGGTGGTCGACGACGCGCTCTGGGACGACGTCGCCCGGCACCGGGTCACGTCGTTCGCCGGCGTCCCGCACACCTTCGACCTGCTCGACGCGTCCGGCTTCGCCGCGCGCGACCTGTCCTCGCTGCGCTACGTCACCCAGGCGGGCGGCCGGCTCGCCCCCGACCGGGTACGCCGCTACGCCCGGCTCGGCCGCGAGCATGGCTTCGAGCTGTTCGTGATGTACGGGCAGACCGAGGCCACCGCGCGGATGGCGTACCTGCCGCCGCAGCTGACCGAGTCGCGGCCGGAGTGCGTCGGCGTGCCGATCCCGGGCGGCTCGCTGCGCATCGACGGCGAGGGCGACGTCGGCGAGCTCGTCTACAGCGGCCCCAACGTGATGCTCGGCTACGCGACCACCCCGGCCGACCTCGGCGCCGGCCGTTCGGTGACCGAGCTGCGCACCGGCGACCTCGCCCGCCGGCACCCGGACGGCCTGCTCGAGGTGGTCGGCCGCCGGAGCCGGTTCGCCAAGGTCTTCGGGCTCCGCTTCGACCTGGACCGGCTCGAGGCCCGCACCGCCGAGCACGGCGTGGCGTCCCGGGCGGTCGAGCACGACGGCCGGCTGGCGGTCTTCGTCCGTCGGCACCTCGACGTCGGGCCGGCGTACGACGTGCTGTCCGGCTGCGGCCTGCCGCCCACCGGCGCGACGGTGCACGTGCTGGAGCGGTTCCCGGTGACCGCCACCGGCAAGCCCGACCACGCCGCGCTGGCCCGGCACGCCTCGGTGCTCGCCGCGCCCCGGCCGGCCGAACCGCAGCGCGCGGTGACGCCGGCGGTGGTCCGCGACGAG
>JABFXA010000012.1 GCA_013361955.1 Nocardioidaceae bacterium | reverse complement strand
GGTCACCGCGTCCACCAGGTGCGGGGCGGGCACGCAGACCACTACCAGGTCGAGCGCCTCGCCGGACGCGTCGCGCGCGTCCGCGAGGGTGCGGTGGGTGTGCTGCCCGAGGACGTCGCCGCCGCGGCGGTTGACCAGCAGCGCCGGCCGCCGGGTCGCGGACCCGAGGGCCCGGCGGCTGAGGATGTGGCCCCACTTGGCGGGGTCGTCGCTGGCCCCGACGACGGTGACCGAGCGCGGGTCGAAGAGGGCGTCCAGCGCTCGTCGCGGCGCGGACGCGGAGCCTGGTCGGGGCCGGGCCGGCGACCCTTGACGCGTCATCGGGGCGAGCCTAGCATCACTGACTGACTGAATAGTCAAACAGCAGCGAGGGTCCCGGCAGGTCACGGCTCGGTCACGGGCCGGTCGGGATGGTCTCGACAGGCTCGACGACCCGGCCCGGTCCGGACAGGTTCGACCAGCCGGCGCGTCCGGCCGGCGAGGAGGAGCAGCGATGGCGGAGCACCGTCCCAAGGAGCCCACCCTGCGCGAGCAGGCCGCCGCGGAGGCCCGGACCCGGATCCTGGCCGCCGCCGCCGAGTGCATCGTGCGCGACGGCCTGGCGAAGGTCCGGATGGCCGGCATCGCCCGCGCCGCCGGGGTGTCGGCGGGCCTGCTGCACTACCACTTCGACACCAAGGAGCAGCTCTTCGCCGAGGTTCTCACCTACTCGCACGGCGTCTCCAGCGCGGTCAACGCGCGGGTCGTCGAGCGCGCCGGCGACCGGCCGGCGCAGCGGCTCTCGTCGTTCCTCGACCGGTGCCTGCCCAGCGACGACCTGCTGGCCGACGAGTGGCTGCTCTGGCAGGAGCTCGACCTGCTCTGCGTGCGCCAGCCCGAGCTGGCCAAGGTGGCCGCGGAGCTCTACGAGGACCTCTACGCGACCACCGCCGCGATCATCGAGGACGGCATCAGGGCCGGCGAGTTCGCGCCGGCCACCGACGCCCGGATGGTCGCCGAGACCGCCGTCGCCCTGTGCGACGGGCTGGGCGCGCGGGTGCTCGCGAACGACCCGCGGCTCACCCTCGACGACGCCCGCTCCACGCTCGCGGTCACCGTGGGCCTGCTCGTCGGCCACGACGGTCCGTTGCCCGCGCCGTCCGCCGTCCTGGCGGGGGCACGGACGTGAGCCGGACCGCGCCGACCACCTCCCGCCGCGCGTTCCTGCGGGGCGGGCTGGCGGTCGGCGCGGTCTCGGCCCTCTCGTCGTGCGCGTACATCCCCGACGACGCGCCGGCGGTGGCGCCGCTGCCGAGGTCGGCGAAGGCCAAGGTCGACGGCGACCTCGGCTACTTCAACTGGGCCGACTACCTCGACCCGAGCGTGCTCAAGGGCTTCCAGAAGGAGTACGGCGTCAAGATCATCGAGTCGAACTTCGACTCGATGGAGGGCATGTACGCCAAGATCGCGGCCGGCAACCAGTACGACATCGTCTTCCCGATCGCCAAGTGGGTCGTCAAGATGCGTCGCGAGGGCCGGCTGCGCGCGATCGACCACGAGCAGCTCGACAACGCCGACCAGGTGTTCTACTCCGGCTCGTACTTCAACGACCCGTGGTACGACCCGGGCTCGCGGGTGTCGGTGCCGTTCACGGTGTACAAGACCGGCATCGGCTGGCGCACCGACAAGATCGGCTCGATGACCGGCAGCTGGCGCGACCTGTGGAACATCGAGGGCGCCGGCCGGATCTTCACGCTCGACGACCAGGACGAGGCGCTGGCGATGGCCGCGCTGCTGCTCGGGTACGACGTCAACACCGCCAAGCCGTCGCACCTCGACGAGATGAGGAAGCTCCTCGTCAGCCAGAAGAAGTACCTGCGCGCCTACTCCTCCGACGACATCAACAACATGACCAGCGGCGACGCCTGGATCCACCACATGTGGAGCGGCGACTTCCTCTACATGCGCGAGGGGCTGGCGAAGAACAAGGCGACGTTCGACTTCGAGGCGCCCGAGGAAGGCGCGCCGATCAACTCCGACACCTACGCGATCCCGGCCAACGCCCGGCACCCCGGCACCGCGATGCTGTTCATCGACTACCTGCTCCGCCCGGAGAACGCGGTCAAGAACATCAACTACCTCTACTACCCGTTCCCGGTGCGCGACGCGGTCGGCGCGTTCCAGGACCTGGCCAAGGAGGTGCCCGCCTGCGACGTCGACGTGGCCGACCTCGAGAACCCCGACGTCTTCCGGCTGCTCGACCCCGCCGCCGTGCAGCGACGTACGGCGACCTGGACCGAAGTGAAGGCGAGCTGACGTGGCCACCGACGTGCGGACCTCCCCGGTGCGCCCGGCGCGCGCCCGCCGCCGCTCGTCGCAGCGCACCACGCTGTGGGCGATGCTGCTGGCGCTGCCGACCGCGTGGATGGCGGTGTTCTTCGTCGCCAGCATGGTGATCGTGGTGCTGCTGGCGTTCGGCACCACCCAGCGCGACGGCTCGCCGGTGTTCGGCACGAACCTCGGCAACTTCACCGCGCTGTGGGACGAGGTGTACCTCCGGCTGTTCCTGCGCTCGGTCGTCTACGCCCTCGCCACCGTGGTGCTGTCGGCGATGGTCGCCTACCCGGTCGCGTACGCCATCGCCCTGCACGGCGGCCGATACAAGAACGCGCTGATCGCCGCGATCGTGGTGCCGTTCTTCGCCAGCTACCTGATCCGGATGTACGCGTGGAAGGCGCTGCTCTCCGACGACGGCCTGGTGAACAGCGGGATCCGCAGGGCCGGGCTCGGCGACGGTCTGACCTTCCTGAACACCCCGTGGGCGGTCATCGGCGGCCTGGTCTACGGCTTCGTGGTGTTCATGATCCTGCCGGTCTACGCCTCGCTCGAGCGGATGGACGTCTCGCTGATCGAGGCCGGCAAGGACCTCTACCACTCGCCGTGGCGGACCTTCTTCAGCGTCACGCTGCCCGCCACCCGCGCCGGTCTGTACGGCGGCATGGTGCTGGTCTTCCTGCCGGCGCTCGGCGACTTCGTGAGCGCGCAGCTGCTCGGCGGCTCGCGGACCTTCATGATCGGCAACCTGATCCAGCAGCAGTTCATCGGCGGCCAGAACTGGCCGCTGGGGTCGGCGATGACCGTCGCGATGATGGTGGCCCTCGGCATCCTGATGTTCGGCTACCTCCGCGCCACAGCGACACCGGCACGGGAGACGTGATGTCGAGGGCGAAGGTGGAGCGCAAGCCGGTCGCGGCCGTCGTGGTCACGGTGCTGTTCTTCGCGTGGCTGTACCTGCCGATCCTCGCGGTGGTGCTGTTCAGCTTCAACGACCGCAAGTCGCTGGCCGCGTTCACCGGCTTCAGCACCCGCTGGTACGAGGCGTTCTTCCACGACTCCGCGCTGCTCGACTCGCTGGTGGCCAGCCTGGAGATCGCCGCGGTGGCCACCGCGGGCTCGCTGCTGCTCGGCACCATGCTGGCGCTCGGGCTCGACCGGGTGCACTCCTGGCGCGGCCGGGCGGTCGGCGCGGTCACGCTGATGCCGCTGGTGACCCCGGAGATCGTGACCGGGGTCGCGGCGCTGCTGTTCTTCACCGGCCTCAGCGTCAAGCTGTCGCTGACCACCGTGGTGCTCGCGGAGATCACCTTCTCCATCGCCTACGTCACGGTGATCGTGCGTGGCCGCCTCGCGGGCATACCGCGCGAGGTCGAGGAGGCCGCCCGCGACCTGGGCTGCACGCCGTTCCAGGCGCTGCGCCAGGTCACCCTGCCGGCGCTCGTCCCGGCGCTGGTCGGCTCCGGGCTGCTGGTGTTCGCGCTGGTCTTCGACGACTTCGTGCTGGCGTTCTTCACCACCGGGGTCGACCCGCAGCCGCTGCCGGTGCGGATCTACTCCTCGATCCGGTTCGGCGTCTCGCCGGCGATCAACGCCGTCGGCACCCTGATGCTCGCGTTCTCGGCGCTGCTGATCGTGGCGGCCCTGCTGCTGCCACGGCTGTTCCACCGCTCGTCGTCCACCCGCCTGGACCTCATCACCGGAGGCGACCGCCGATGAACCCCACCACCGCCAGCGCGGTCGACGAGTCCGCCGCGGCACCTGTCCCCTCCACCGAGCCCGCGGTGTCGCTGCGGGGGCTGACCAAGGCGTTCGGTCGCAGCACCGTCGTCGACGACCTCGACCTGGACGTCGCGAGCGGCGAGTTCTTCTCGCTGCTCGGGCCGTCCGGCTGCGGGAAGACCACGACGTTGCGGATGATCGCCGGGTTCACCGATCCGACGTCCGGCTCGGTCCTGGTCGGCGGCGAGGACGTCACCAGCATCCCGCCGCACAAGCGCGACGTGAACACGGTGTTCCAGTCCTACGCGCTCTTCGAGCACCTCGACGTACGCCGCAACGTCGGCTTCGGCCTGCGCCGCCGCGGGGTCGACCGGTCGCAGCTCGACGCGCGGGTCGCCGAGATGCTCGAGCTGGTCGAGCTCGCCGACAAGGCCCGGGCCCGGCCCGCGGAGCTGTCCGGCGGCCAGCGGCAGCGGGTGGCGCTGGCCCGCGCGCTGATCAACCGGCCCAAGGTGCTGCTCCTCGACGAGCCGCTCGCCGCGCTCGACCTGAAGCTCCGGCACGCCATGCAGGTGGAGCTCAAGTCCATCCAGCGCGAGGTCGGCATCACCTTCCTGTTCGTCACGCACGACCAGGACGAGGCGCTGAGCATGAGCGACCGGGTGGCGATCATGAACGACGGCGTGATCGAGCAGTGCGGCACGCCCGAGGACGTCTACGAGAACCCCACCTCGGTGTTCGCGGCCGGCTTCATCGGGGTCAGCAACCTGATGAGCGGCACCTTCACGGACGGCGCCGTGGGCGTCACGCCCGACCTGCGCGTCCCGGTGCCCGGTCGCCCGGGGTGCGTGGAGGGCGACCGGGTCAGCGTCGCGGTGCGACCGGAGAAGATCTGGATGAGCGACCTGACCCCGGCGATGGTGCAGGCGGCCGGGACGATCGTGTCCACGAGCTACCACGGCGCCACCACGCAGTACCTCGTCTCCCTCGGCCCGGACGTGACGCTGACCGTGCTCGAGCAGAACCTGCCCCGGATGCGCGCCGACGACCGCTGGAACCCGGGCGACCAGGTCCGCATCGGCTGGCTGCCCGAGCACGCCGTCGTGCTCCGATGAGCCGCGCCGACGTCGTCGTGGTCGGCGCCGGGCTGGCCGGGCTCAGCGCTGCCCGCGACCTGCAGCACGGCGGGGCCGCGGTGGCCGTGCTCGAGGCCCGCGACCGGGTGGGTGGCCGCGTCGAGCAGGTCCGCCTCGACGACGGGCGGCTGGTCCAGCTCGGCGGCGAGG
>JABFXA010000161.1 GCA_013361955.1 Nocardioidaceae bacterium | reverse complement strand
GGGCGGTGGCCGCCGCGGCGGGCCGGACGGGACCGGCCAGGACCGCGAGCGCGAGAACGGCCGCGAGCAGGACGGCGAGCATGCGGAGAGGCGCAGGGCCCGGCTCGTGACGAGCCGGGCCCTGCGTGCGGGTCGGGGTCATGCAGGTGGTCAGAGGACCGGGTCGAACGGCTCGGTGCCGTTCGCCAGGGCCAGACCGGCGATCCCGGAGCTCGCCTGCGCGTAGGCCAGCTCCTTGTTCAGGTCGCCCACCCCGTTGGAGCCCGCGAGCGGAGCGATCGCGACCGTGGAGAGCACGCCGAGCGCCTTGCCGTCGGCGGTCATGAAGCCGCTCCCGGAGTCGCCCGGGATGCCCGGCGTCACGGTGTACACCGGGTGCGACCAGCCGCCGTCGGCCGGGTCGTCACCGACGCCGATGCCGGTGTGCGGCGAGAGCTGCTCGACGCCACCGCGGAGACTGGAGTTGCCGTAGGTCCAGACCCGGTCGCCCGCGGCGGTGCCGTCGGTGTCGATCCCGGTCGGGCCGCCCCAGAACGGCACGGACGGGTTCACGGTCCCGACCGAGCCCGGGTCGACCTTCACCAGCGCGAGGTCGTTGTAGGCGCAGGTGTTGGCGTCCTTCTCGTTCTTCTGCTGCATGGTCAGCCAGCTGCTGTAGGCCAGCGTGCCGGTGCCGACCTGGGTGCCCTCGCTGGCCAGGCTGCCGCCCTCGTTGAAGGTGACCTTGGTGCCCAGCGGCAGCGACTTGGTGTTGCAGCCGTTGGTGTCCGTGGCGGCACCGGTGCCGGCGCAGTGCGCGGCGTACCCGACGTAGGTGTTGCCGGCGCCGTCGGTGTACACGAAGTTCGCGGTGCACTGCGCACCGTCGGTGTACATCATCGTGCCGGGGTGGATCTTCGCGGTGTCGGCCGGCGCCCACGCGGGCGCGGCCTGGGCCGGGGTGCTGCTCGCGGCCAGACCCGCGGCGGTCAGGACGGCGGCAGCGCCGGCGGCGGCGAGCCTGCGGGCCCGAGACTTCAGCATGTGTGATCCCTTCCAGGAGCTACGTGTCGGTAGGTGCAACGACGCCGACCGCGAGAAGTCACGCAATCGAGTGCGGCCGGGGATCTTCCGGTCCGGGGCGATTCAGGACACAATTCCTGCTCGCGTCGCACGTGAGGGGACAAGTGGCGGCGCATCGCATCCACACCGAAAGGTTCTCCTCCGTGAGACGACTCATCCCAGGCGTGCTGGGTGGCACCGTGGTGGCAGCACTGGCTGCCGCGCTGGTCCAGCCTGCAGCCGGCGCGGCCATGCGTGCCGACGCACCCAGCCAGGCGGACAGCGCCGCCGTCGCCCGCCGACCCGACAACCGTCCCGGCCCGCTCACCAAGCAGCAGGCCGCGCTGCGCAAGGCGGCCGTGCAGAAGCTGGTCGCCGGCACGACGACCAAGGTCGCCCAGCCGAAGGGCGGCTCGACCGTCCAGGTGGCGAAGGGCAAGTCCGTCGAGTTCTTCGACAACGCCAAGCAGGCGCGGGTCTTCTCGATCCTGTCCGAGTTCGGTGACCAGACCGTCGGCAAGTACGGCGGCGGCGCCGGACCGCTGCACAACCAGATCCCGCAGCCGGACCGGACCAAGGACAACTCGACGGTGTGGTCCCCGGACTTCGACCGCGCGCACTACGACCAGATGTTCAACGGTGCCGGGGAGTCCTTCAAGAGCTTCTACCGCGACCTGTCCGGCGGTCGTTACACCGCCGACGGGACCGTCGAGGACTGGGTGAAGGTCCCCTTCAACGCCGCGTACTACGGGGCCAACCCCCGCGAGGACGAGGGCGGCGCCTGGGACTTCATCAACGACACCGGTGACGCGTGGTACGCCTCCGAGCTCGGGTCGATGAGCAAGGACCAGATCAACGCGTACCTGTCCCAGTTCGACCAGTGGGACCGCTACGACTTCGACCACGACGGCAACTTCAACGAGCCGGACGGCTACATCGACCACTTCCAGGCCATCCACGCCGGCGAGGGCGAGGAGGCCGGCGCCCCGGCCGCCGCGATCTGGTCGCACCGCTGGTACGTCTCCACGGGGTACGGCAGCGAGGGCCCGACCGTCGGCGGACAGGCCAACCTGCTGGGCGGCGCCCGGATCGGCGACTCGAACTACTACATCGGCGACTACACGGTGGAGCCCGAGAACGGCGGCCTCGGCGTGTTCGCGCACGAGTACGGGCACGACCTCGGCCTGCCGGACTTCTACGACACCAACGGTGGCGAGAACGGCACCGCCTTCTGGACCCTGATGTCGTCCGGGTCGTGGCTCAACCACGGCACCTCCGAGGGCATCGGCACGACGCCCGGCATCATGGGTCCCGACGAGCGGCTGTTCCTCGGCTGGCTCGACTACGCAACGGTGGCGCCGGGTCAGTCGGCCTCGGTGCGGCTGGCGCCGGCGGCAGCGCCGACCGTGCCCAGGGGCACCAAGCAGGCCGCCGTCGTGACGCTTCCGGACAAGGCCACGTCGACGACGTACACGACGCCGCCCGAGGGGACGCACGCGTGGTGGTCCGGACGCGCGGACAACCTGAGCAACACGCTGACGCGCTCCGTCCCGGCCGGCTCGAGCGTCACCGTGACCGCGGCGGCCTGGTACCAGATCGAGGACGGCTTCGACTACCTGTACGGCGAGTACAGCCTCGACGGCGGCCGGACGTGGCGGTCCGCCGGCACCCCGGTGACCGGCAGCAGCAAGGGCTGGACGACGCTGCGCTGGTCGTACAAGGCCGGGCCGGCGTCGCTGTTCCGGCTGCGCTACCAGACCGACGGCGGGGTCAACGAGGCGGGCGCGTTCCTGGACTCGATCGCGCTGAAGGTGGGCAACACCGCGCTGCTCACCGACGGTGCGGAGAACGGCGCGAACGGCTGGACCGCGACCGGCTGGAAGGTCTCCACGGGCACCGAGTCGAAGGTGAGCAAGCAGTACTACCTGCTGGAGAACCGCGCCTACACCGGCGCCGACGACCTGCTCCGGGTCGGGCCGTACCAGTTCTCGGAGGGGATCACCCGACCGAACTGGGTCGAGCGGTTCCCGTTCCAGGACGGCCTGCTGGTCTGGTTCGCCGACAAGGCGTACGACGACAACAACACCAGCCAGCACCCGGGCCACGGCCAGGCGCTGCCGGTCGACGCCCGTCCGGCGCCGTTCACCTACCCGGACGGCAGCGCGCCCAGCAACCGACGGCAGCCGTTCGACGCGACCTTCGGGCTCCAGGACACCGACCGGGTCTGCCTGCACAAGCAGGGGCTCGTCGGCAACGGCCAGGCGCAGACGGTGCAGACGCTCGAGGCGTGCGCGCCCTCGAGCGCCGGCATCCCGACGTTCGACGACACGAAGGCCGACGCCTACTGGTCGAGCAAGGACCCGCAGAACTCCACGCTGGTCGCGGGACGCGGCGTCCGGGCGACCGTCACCGGCCAGGACGGCACCGACCTCACGGTCTCGGTGACCAACCCGGCGGGCTGACCGGACCGACACGAACGACGGAAGCCCCCGCCCGGCCTCGGCCCGGCGGGGGCTTCTTCGTCGACGAGGATCAGTACGACGGCTGCGACGGGTCGATCTGGCTGACCCACGCCGACACGCCACCGCCGACGTGCACCGCGTCGGCGTACCCGGCGCCCTTGACGATCGCCAGCGTCTCCGCGGAGCGCACGCCCGTCTTGCAGTGCATCACGATCTGCTTGTCGCTCGGCAGCTGCTCGAGCGCGGAGCCGTTCAGGAAGTCGCCCTTGGGGATCAGCACGGAGCCGGGGATCTTGTTGATCTCGTACTCGTTGGGCTCGCGGACGTCGACCAGCACGAAGTCGCGCTCGCCGTTGTCGCGCTCCTTGAGCATGTGCTCGAGCTGGGTCACCGAGATCGTGGACCCCGCGGCGGCCTCGGCGGCCTCCTCGGAGACCGCGCCGCAGAACGCGTCGTAGTCGATCAGCTCGGTCACCGTCGGGTTCTCGCCGCAGAGCGCGCAGTTCGGGTCCTTGCGCACCTTCAGCTTGCGCCACTCGAGCTCGAGGGCGTCGTAGATGACCAGCTTGCCGACGGCGGGGTCGCCGATGCCGGTGAGCAGCTTGATCGCCTCGTTGACCTGGATCGAGCCGATCGACGCGCACAGCACGCCGAGCACGCCGCCCTCGGCGCAGGACGGGACCATGCCGGGCGGCGGGGGCTCCGGGTAGAGGCAGCGGTAGCAGGGCGCGTCGTCGGCCATCGTCGGCGCGAACACCGAGGCCTGGCCGTCGAAGCGGTAGATGGAGCCCCAGACGTACGGGATGCCCAGGAAGTACGCCGCGTCGTTGACCATGTAGCGGGTCGCGAAGTTGTCGGTGCCGTCCACGATCAGGTCGTAGCCCCGGAACACGTCCATCACGTTGTCGTTGTCGAGGCGCTGCTCGTGGAGCACGACGTCGACGTAGGGGTTGGTCTCGGCGATCGACTCCTGGGCCGACACCGCCTTGGACGTGCCGATGTCGCTCTGGCCGTGGATGACCTGGCGCTGCAAGTTCGACTCGTCGACCTCGTCGAACTCCGCGATGCCGATCGTGCCGACGCCCGCGGCGGCCAGGTACAGCAGCGCGGGGCTGCCCAGTCCGCCGGCGCCGATCACGAGCACCTTGGCGTTCTTGAGCCGCTTCTGCCCGGTCATCCCCACGTCGGGGATGATCAGGTGGCGGCTGTAGCGGCGTACCTCGTCGACGGTGAGCTCGTCGGCGGGTTCGACCAGGGCTGGCAGGGACACGAACACTCCTCGGACGTGGCGGGTTCTCACCGGTGCGAACACCGCGGCCGGCCTTCATGTTCCCCGACGTGTCGGGGGCCACGAGCCGCGTCCCGTCATCTGGAACGCGCAGGTCAGGCGGGGTCTGCGAACACCACGGCGTTCGACAGGTACGTCGTGCCGTTCCAGTCGTCGCAGGTCACCAGCACCAGCCGTCCGGGCCCGGACTGGGCGAACACCCGCGCCGCGTCGCTGGCCAGGCGGGCCTTCCGGTAGACGGTGACGCCGGTCACGGTGTAGCGGATCCGGCCCTCGCGGGTGCGCACGACGACGGCGTCCCCGTCGCGCAGCGAGTCGAGGTGGTCGAACGCGCCCCCTCCGGTGTGCACGGTGTGCCCGGTGACCAGGGCTCCCCCGTGCTTGGCGCCGGGCACCGCGCCCTCGCGCCACCAGCCCAGCGTGGTCGGGTCGCCGGGCGGGAGCAGCACGCCGCCGGGCGCGGTGATCGGCACCACCGGCGCCCGCACGTGCAGCGGGGGCACCACCAGGCGCACCGGCGGTCCCGCCGCCGGGTCAC
>JABFXA010000311.1 GCA_013361955.1 Nocardioidaceae bacterium | reverse complement strand
AGGGTCACCGCGGCCGTGCCCGTGGCGGCGTCACCGCGCACCGCCCTCGCGACGTCGAGGCGCAGCCGGCGCAGGGCCGGCAGGTCCGCCGCCGTCAGCCGGCCGACCGTGCCGGGCAGCAGCATCCGCACCCAGCGCTGCGCGTCGGCCACCGTGTCGAGCAGGTCGCGGACGTCGTACGCCGGCACGCCGCGGGTGTTCAGCAGGTCCTGCACCAGACCCAGCCCGCCGGGAGCCGGATCGAGGCGGTAGCGTGACGTCGCTGACATAGGCAAATGGTATTCGCTTCTGTCAGACTCGTGCCAGCGACACGACCGGAGGAGCGCCATGACCGAGCAGGCCGTCTCACGCAGCCGGAGCACCACCTGGGAGGACCCGGCCATCACCGCCGCGCAGCTCGGCCGCACCAGCGGCCTCGAGATGCTCGAGGCGGTCCGCGACGGCCGGCTGCCCGCACCCCCGATCGCGGCCACCCTGGGGTTCGGCCTCGACGTCGTGGAGGACGGCCGGGCGGTGTTCTCGCTCGAGCCGGCCGAGCACCACTACAACCCGATCGGGTCGGTGCACGGCGGGGTGTTCGCCACCCTCCTCGACTCGGCCGCCGGCTGCGCGGTGCACTCGACGCTGCCCGCCGGGAGCGGCTACACCAGCGTCGACCTCAACGTGAAGTTCGTCCGCGGCATCACCGCCGCGACCGGCCGGGTGGTGGCCGAGGGCGTCGTGGTCAACCGCGTCCGCCGGATGGTGCTCGCCGAGGCGCGGCTCGTCGACGGCGACGGCCGGCTGCTCGCGACCGCGACCAGCTCCTGCCTGGTCTTCGAGGTCTGACTCAGGAGCGGACCCAGCGGAGCAGCCGCCGGGTGCGGTGGTCGGCGACGTGCAGGACCGACCCGAGCAGGGTGCTCCCGGGCAGCCTCGTCGCGGCCACCATCCGCTCCAGCCGCGAGAACCGCACCCAGTCCGGGTCGCCGTCGTCGAGCCCGGCCGCGCCCTCCTCGGCCAGCGCCAGCGCGATCGCCTCGCGGACCGGCAGCGCGTCGTCGGGGTCGAGCAGCGAGGGGTCGACGTGGTCGGGCCGGCAGACCATGTCGTGCCGCAGGCTCTGCACCAGCGCCGCCACGGTCCAGTACGGCGCGGCCGTCGCGAGCCCGGCGGACACCGCGGCCAGGGTCACCGGCGGGCCGAGGGTGGGCACCTGCACGCGCGGCAGGCCGGCGACCGCGCAGTAGATGCGCAGCAGCTCGGCGTACGGCAGCACGTCGGGCCCGCCCACGTCGACCTCGCCCTCCCGGTCCGACCCGACCGCGTGGACCAGCGCGCGGACCACGTCGCGCACCGCCACCGGCTGCACCCGCGCCCGCAGCCACGGCGGCACCGGGTGCACGAGCAGCACCGACGCGAGCTGGCGGATGATCTCGAACGACGTCGACCCGGCGCCGATGACCACGCCGGCCCGCAGCGACAGCGTCGACGCGTCGCTCGCCCCGAGCACGCGCTCCACCTCGAGCCGCGACGCGATGTGCGGCGAGAGCCGTCCCTCGTCGACGTCGGGCACCAGGCCGGACAGGTACACCACCCGGCGTACCCCGGCCTCCTCGACGGCGCGGGCCACGGTCCGCGCGGCATCCCGGTCCCGCCGCTCGAAGTCGCGTACGTCGAGCGCGTGCACCAGCCACACGACCGCGTCGACGCCGCGGACGGCATCGCGGACCTGCACCGGGTCGGCGGCGTCCATCCGCACCGAGGACACCCGGTCGAACGGGCCCCGCTCGGGCCGCGGCTCGCGCGACGAGGCGGCGACCACGTCGTGACCCGCCGCCACGAGCGCCGTGACCAGCCGGGCGCCGACGTAGCCGGTCGCGCCGGCGACGAGGATCCGCATCGGGCCAGTCTGCAGCGTCGGCCAAGGGCCGTTCAGCCGGCCGGCGCCTCGCCGAGGGCGACGAGCAGGTCCCGCCACGCGTTGCGGTAGGCGCGGCCGCGACGGCCGGACACCGCCTCGGTGTGCACCCGCAGGTGCACGTCCTGCACGGACCGCGACGCCGACTGCTCGACGTAGCCGGTCAGCACGCACCGCTCGAGGTCCAGCATCGAGGGGCGCAGGCTCTGGTTGCCGAACGCGTTGACGCGGTGCTCCCAGGCGACGTGCGCGGCCAGCGCGCCGATCGCGGTGCTCGGCCGGCCGGTGTCGAGGTACAGCCGGTGCCCGGACGCCCAGCCCACCACGTCGTCCGCGGGCATCGGCCGGGCGATCCCGAAGCCCTGGCCGGCGTCGACGCCGAGCATCGTCGCGGCCTCGACCAGCCCGTGGTCCTCGAGACCCTCGATCACCACGTCGAGGCCGATGCTGTGCGCGATGTCGCTGATCGGCCGGATGAAGTGCAGTGCCGCGCCGGGTGCCTGCGTGGTGCCGCGCACCAGGCTCTGGTCGATCTTGACCTCGTCGAACGCGAAGTGCCTCAGCCGCAGCAGCGAGCTGTAGCCGGAGCCGAGGTCGTCCTGCGCGAGTCGCACGCCCATCCGCGTGAACGCCTCGAACGACCGTCGCCGCACGGTCGCCTCCCGGTCGACGAACCCGGTCTCGAGCAGCTCCAGGGTGAGCCGTTCCGGCCGCACCCCGTACGACGACAGCCGCGACTCGACCAGCCGCTCGTAGCGGTCGTCGGTGATGGACACCACCGGCAGGTTCAGGGAGACGCCGACCGACAGCCCCTGCGCCTGCCACGACCGCAGCGCGTCGAGCCCCTGGTCGAGCCCGATCTCGAAGAGCCGGAACAGCTCCTCGTCGCCGAACGTCGGCAGGAACTCCGCCGGGCTGACCAACCGGTCGCCGTCCCGGAGCCGGGCGAGCGCCTCGAGCTTGACCAGGATCCCGTCTGGCAGCGAGACCACCGGCTGGAAGTGCATCTCGACCCGGTCGCGCCGCAGCAGCGACAGGTGGCGGGCACGCTCGGCGAACCCGCGCACCCCCGTGGCGAGCGTCGGCCGGTCCTCCAGGTCGGTGAGCGCCCGCTCCGCGGCGCGCTTCACCTGGCGCAGCAAGGTGCCGCGCGACTCGGGCGCGAAGTAGCCGCTGTACCTGGCCTGCAGCGACAGCAGGGCGCGCGGCCGGCCGTGGCCGTCAACGAGGGGTACGGCGGCGCTCGACGCCCAGCCGAGCCGCTCGGAGAACTCCCACCACGGCCGGGTGGTCGGGTCGGTCTTCATGGAGTCGCTGCGCTCGATGTCGCCTGACCGCCAGGCCCGGCCGATCGGGCCCAGGCCGGTCGCCAGCTCGTCGCTGGTGGACACCTCGGGGTAGCCGAGCCCGCCGACGTCGGTGAGGAACCGGCCGAAGCCCGGCCCACCGCCGACCTCGTGCTCCATCCGGCCCTTCGCGTCGGGCCGGGCGAAGATCACCACCTCGATGCCCTCCAGGTCGCCGAGCGTCTCGACGAGGAGGCGGGACAGGTCGGTGACGGTCGCCGCGTCGGAGACCACGGACAGCACGTCGAGCAGCACCTCGGCCTGCCGCTCGTCGACGTCGCGGTAGCCCTCGACGGCGCCCTGCAGGTCGAGCAGCATCCGCTCGGCGAGGGCGTTGCGGATCGCGGCCACGTCGAGCTCGGAGCACAGCCGGTCGACCAGCGGCAGCAGCCCGGCGCGGTGGTCGGAGATGCCCTCGACGAACCAGTCCAGCTCGACGCCGCACATCGAGTGCACCCGGCCGACCTGGCGCGACCAGGTCAGCAGCTGCTCGCGGTCGAGGTCGGGCGACAGCCACAGCCGCAGGTGCGCCGACTGCCGGCGGCGCAGGTGCGCGAACTCCTCGGCCGTGAGCCGGTCGAGCACCTCCGCCAGGTCCTCGCGCTGCGAGAGCCGCTCGTAGAACGCGTCGACCAGGCCGTCGAGGTGCGGGCCGAGGCGGTCGCGTACCTCCTCGGGCAACGGCTGCAGCGGCCCCGGCAGGCCGTGGGCGTCCTCGGTCCCCGTCACGCTCCGAGCGTAGGGTAAAGGTCCCGTTAGCGCCCGTTTTCGGGGTGGTTCCCGGGCGTGGTGGGCAGCGGGTGGCCGTCGACGTCGACGTACGCGGGGCCGTCGCCGAGCCGGCGCCGCATCACCTCGACCGCCTCGGGGTTCTCGTCGACGAGCACGAACCGGCGGCCGGTCGCCGCGGCCACCGCGCCGGTGGTGCCGCTGCCGGCGAAGAAGTCCAGCACCCAGTCCCCCGGCCGCGACGACGGCGCCAGCACCCGTCGCAGCACGCCCTCCGGCTTCTGGGTCGGGTAGCCGGTCTTCTCCCGCCCGGTGGTCGGCACGATCGTGTGCCACCACACGTCGGTCGGCAGCTTGCCGCGGGCGGCCTTCACCGGGCCGACCAGGCCGGGCGCGAGGTACGGCACCCGCTCGATGGCGTCCTGCTCGAACAGGTGCTCACCGCGCTGCTTCACGTAGACGAGGATCGTGTCGTGCTTGGCCGGCCACCGGTCCCGCGCGCGGCCGCCGAAGTCGTAGGCCCAGATCACCTCGTTGAGGAAGCAGTCGCGTCCGAAGATCCCGTCGAGCAGCACCTTGACGTAGTGCGACTCGCGCTGGTCGAGGTGGACGTAGAGTGTGCCGGAGTCGGTGAGCAGTCGTCTGGCCTCCTCGAGCCGCGGGGCGAGGAAGGCGGCGTAGTCGTCGAAGGAGTCGGCGTACGACATCCGGCCGGTCTCGACCGATGCGTAGCGACGACCGCCGAACCCGGTGCGGTCGCTCTCCTCCTCGGGCCCTGAGGCCCGCGTGGTCCGCAGCGTTCGGCGGTCGCGTCGGCCGCCGGTGTTGAACGGCGGGTCGATGTAGACGAGCTGGAACATCCCGTCCGGCAGCTTCGGGAGCACCCGCAGGTTCTCGCCGTGCACGACGAGGTCGGGGCTCGTGGCCGGGTCGATCACGCCCACAGTCTGCCTCCGCCCGGGTCCCGGTGCCGCCCTCGGCGCGCCACCGGACGTCCGTCCCTCGCGCGCGCGGCGACCGTTGTGCTTGCATGGAACATGGGCATCGAGTACGTCCCGTCTCCCGGGCCCACGCTCGGGGTGGAGTGGGAGTTCGCCCTCGTCGACCAGACCAGCCGCGACCTGTCCAACACCGCCAGCGAGCTCTTCGACCGGGTGCACGCGTCCCTCGGCGAGCAGCCCAAGCTGCACAAGGAGCTGCTGCGCAACACCGTCGAGGTGGTCACCGGCGTCTGCGGGACGGTGCCCGAGGCGATGGCCGACCTGGCCGAGACGCTGCGCCACGTGCGGCCGATCGCCGACGAGCTGGGCGTCGACCTGTACTCCGCCGGCACCCACCCGTTCGCGCAGTGGTCGACACAGCTGCTCACCCAGGGGCACCGCTACGAGGAGCTGATCGAGCGCACCCAGTGGTGGGGCCGGCAGATGCTGATCTGGGGGGTGCACGTGCACGTCGGGCTCGAGGAGCGCGACGACGTGATCCCGATCGTCAGCTCGCTGCTCAACCACTTCCCGCACCTGCAGGCGCTCTCGGCGTCGTCGCCGATGTGGTCAGGCACGGACACCGGCTACGCCAGCAACCGGGCGATGATGTTCCAGCAGCTGCCGACGGCCGGGCTGCCGTTCCAGTTCGACACGTGGGGCGAGTACGAGGAGTTCGTCGACGCGCACCTGCGGACCGGGGTGATCGAGTACCTCAACGACATCCGCTGGGACATCCGGCCGTCCCCCTCGCTCGGCACCGTCGAGGTCCGGGTGTGCGACGGGATCTCGAACTTCCGCGAGCTCGAGGCGCTGACCGCGCTGACGCACTGCCTGGTCGTCGACCTCGCCGACCGGCTGCGGCGCGGCGAGACGCTGCCCACGATGCCGCCGTGGCACGTGCAGGAGAACAAGTGGCGGGCCGCCCGCTACGGCCTCGACGCGGAGATCATCCTCGACGCCGCGGCGAACGAGCGGCTGGTCACCGACGACCTGCACGACCTGCTCGAGCAGCTCGAGCCAGTGGCGAAGCGGCTGTGCTGCGCCGACGAGCTCCGGGCGGTGGCGGACATCGCCGGCCGCGGGGCGTCGTACCAGCGGCAGCGGGAGGTGGCCACACGCACCGGCGGCGACCTGGTCGCCGTGGTCGACTCGGTGGTCTCGGAGCTGGAGCCGTCGCTGCCCTGACGCCGACGGGCCCGGGAACGGCGACCGGGGCCGGAGGTGCGGCTCCGACCCCGGTCTCCGGTGCGCGCCCGGGACGAAGCCCCCAAGACCCCCTCCGGAGCGCGGTGGATGCACGTCCCAACGAGCAAGCCCGCGGGGAGTTACGCGTCACCGGGCTGGGTACGAGGCGGGCATGAGCGACAGCGACTTCCCGTCGGACCCGACGGAGCCCAACGAGAGCTACCACAGCTACAGCGTCGACGACGAGGACCAGCCGCAGGGCGAGGGCGACAGCCTGGTGGACGACCGCGGCCTGACCGACCCGCTCGAGGAGGGCTACTCGCCGCCGGAGAAGTGGTCGCCGGCCGAGGGTTTCGGGAACACCCCGCTCGAGGAGGAGCAGGGCGAGTCGCTCGACCAGCGGATCGCCCAGGAGGAGCCCGAGCCCGACCCGTACGCCGAGGAGGCGGAGAACGTCGGCGGTGAGGTCGGCACCGCGCGCGCCGGCCGGCTGGTCGACGAGGACGAGGGCCTCGGCCCCGACGAGGAGAAGGACCTGGTGGCCGACGACGTCGGCATCGACGGGGCCGGCGCCAGCGCCGAGGAGGCCGCCGTCCACGTCATCGACGAGGAGGAGTAGCGGCCCTCACCGCGAGGGGTTCGACGCCTCCTCGCGGTGCACGCCGCGCTCGCCCTCGTCGGTGAGCCGGGCCTCCTCGGCCGCACGCGCCTCCAGCTCGGCGCGGTGCGTGGCGTCGATGACCGCGCGTTGCGCCTCGTAGTCGCCGGGGCTGCTGACCAGGTCGGACGCCCCGCCGCTGAGCCGTTGCAGCGCAGCGCGCGCGAAGATCTGCTGGATCGTCGTGGTGCGCTCCGACCGGGTCCGGCCGAGGAAGCTCACCGTCCAGTGCCCGAGCGCGCTGACCTGGTTCTTGAACCCGGTCAGGTACACCAGGTGCACGCCGAGCCACAGCAGCCAGGCCAGGAACCCGGTGACCCGCAGCCTCCCGATCAGCGCCACCGCGCGGAACCGCGAGATGGTCGCCATGCTGCCCTTGTCGAAGTACCTGAACGCCGGCTGCGGCGGCCGTCCCCTGAGCCGGCCCTTGATCTCGCGGGCGGCGTACTTCCCGCCCTGGATCGCCACCTGCGCGACGCCGGGCAGGTGGTCGAGGTCGATCATGTCGCCGACCACGAACACCTCGGGGTAGCCCGGGAGGGTGAGGTCTGGGTTCACGCGGATCCGGCCGGCCCGGTCCAGCGGCGCACCGCTCTGCCTCGAGAGCGTCTGCCCCAGCGGGCTGGCCTGGACGCCGGCCGCCCACACCTTGGTGACCGCCTCGATGCGGCGGCTGGTGCCGTCCTTGTCCTGGACCTCGATGCCCCACTCGTCGACGTCGGTCACCATCGCGCCGAGCTGCACCTCGACGCCGAGCCGCTCGAGCTGCACCTTGGTCTTCTCCCCGAGCTTGCGCCCGAACGGCGGCAGCACCTGCGGCGCCGCGTCGAGGAGGATGATCCGCGCCTCGCGGGTGTTGATCCGGCGGAAGTCCTTGGCCAGCGTGCGGTTCGCGAGCTCGGCGATCTGGCCGGCCATCTCCACGCCGGTGGGCCCGGCGCCGACCACCACGAAGGTGAGCAGCCGGTCGATCTCCTCCTCGTCATCGGAGATCTCGGCGAGCTCGAACGCCCCGAAGATCCGGCCGCGCAGCTCCAGCGCGTCGTCGATGCTCTTCATGCCCGGTGCGTACTCCGCGAAGTGGTCGTTGCCGAAGTACGACTGCCCGGACCCGGCCGCCACGATCAGCGAGTCGTACGGCGTCACCGTGGTCCGGTTCAGCACCTTGGAGGTGACCGTGCGCGCGTCGAGGTCGATGTCGGTGACCTCACCGAGGAGCACCCGCGCGTTCTTCTGGTCGGCGAGCACCTCACGGGTCGGCGGCGCGATCTCGCCCTGCGAGAGGATGCCGGTCGCCACCTGGTACAGCAGCGGCTGGAACAGGTGGTGGGTGGTGTTCGCGACGACCGTGACGTCGACGTCGGCACGCCGCAGCGCCTTGGTGCTGAACAGGCCGCCGAACCCGGATCCGATCACGACCACCCGGTGGCGGTCGTGGCGGGGGACCTGCACGTTCGTCATGGTGACCTCTCCTGGCTCAGGGGTCGGGGTTCCTCGCGGTTCCCATTCTGTGCCTTCACCATGTCCAACGCCGGCGGGGTCCACGGGCTGCCACCTGCGGCGATGGCCTGCGTCACACCGCTGACCGCGTGCTCCCGGGCGCTCGGGGCAAGATGAGGGCGTGGCACGGCACTTCGACCTCGCGATCATCGGCACCGGCTCCGGCAACTCGATCGTCGACGACCGGTTCGCCGACTGGGACGTGGCGATCCTCGAGAAGGGCACCTTCGGCGGCACCTGCCTGAACTTCGGGTGCATCCCCACGAAGATGTTCGTCTACCCGGCCGACCTGGCGCTCTCCGCGCGTACGGCGGGCCGGCTCGGCGTGCGGACGTCGTACGACGGCGTGCACTGGCGCGAGGTCCGCGACCGGATCTTCGGCCGCATCGACCCGATCTCCGCGGCCGGGCGCGACTGGCGCGCCGACGCCAACGAGAACGTCACCCTCTTCGAGGGGCACGCCCGCTTCCTCGACGCGCACACGATCGACACCGGCACCGGCGAGCCGATCACCGCCGACCAGGTGGTGATCGCGGCCGGCGGCCGGCCCGCGGTCCCCGGGGTAGCGGGGCTCGACGAGGTCGGCTACCACACCAGCGACACCGTGATGCGCGTCGACGAGCTGCCCGAGCGGGCGCTGATCATCGGCGGCGGTTTCGTGGCCGCCGAGTTCGCGCACGTCTTCGGCGCCTTCGGCACCGAGGTGACGATCGCGGCCCGGTCGTCGCTGATGCTGCGGGCCGAGGACCGCGAGGTCGCCGAGCGGTTCACCGAGATCGCCCACGACCGCTGGGACCTCCGCATCGACACCGAGGTCGCGAAGCTCGAGCGGACCGACGACGGCGTCGTCGCGCACCTCACCGACGGCAGCACGCTCCACACCGATCTCGTGCTGCTCGCCGTGGGCCGCCGCTCCAACGCCGACGGGCTCGACCTCGACCGCGCCGGCGTCCGCACCGACGAGGACGACGTCATCGTGGTCGACGAGCACCAGCACACCGGCGTCGACGGCATCTGGGCGCTCGGCGACATCAGCAACCACTTCCAGCTCAAGCACGTCTCGAACCACGAGGCCCGGGTGGTCCAGCACAACCTGCTGCACGACCGCGGCTCGTGGGTGTCCGCGTCGCACGACGTGGTGCCGAGCGCGGTGTTCTCGCACCCCCAGGTGGCCAGCGTCGGGCTCACCGAGGAGCAGGCGCGCGAGCGCGGGCTGCCGTACGTCGTCGCCCGGCAGGACTACGGCGGCACCGCCTACGGCTGGGCGATGGAGGACACCCGGCACTTCGCCAAGCTGCTCGCCGAGCCGGGCACCGGCCGGATCCTCGGCGCACACGTCATCGGCCCGCAGGCCGCGAACCTGGTGCAGCCGCTGATCCAGGCGATGTCGTTCGGGCAGACCGCGCACGACGTGGCCCGCGGCCAGTACTGGATCCACCCTGCGCTGATGGAGGTCGTCGAGAACCTGCTGCTCGGCGTCCCCGACTGACCCCGCACGACACCCACCCGTTGGTCGAGGTGCGAGCGGGCTACCGCGAGCCTCGAGACCACCCGCCACACCGGTTTCGAGGCTCGCCCCCGGGGCTCGCACCCTCAGCCAGCGGCGCCGGGCGGCTCCACCAGGACGTGGTTGATGCTCTGCAGGCGCGGGTGGGCGTGGTCGTCGCCGTCGACGACGCCGGTGTACCACTCCAGGAACAGCCCGTCCTCCCGGTCCTCGAGCAGCGCGATGTTGTTGTCGAACCACGGCCCGATCAGGTTGTGCCACCGGAACGGCGCGTCGGCCACCTTCACCGACCGCGCGACCAGCTTGCCCATCGGCCCGGCGATCGCGTACGCCAGTGCGGCGGTCGCGAACCGCATCTTGATCGGCAGCGGGTTGCGGATCGGCGAGCAGACCGCCTGCACGATGCGGCTGCTCGGTACGTCGGAGGTGCGGGTCACCTCCGAGACGTAGGAGTGGTGTACGTCGCCCGACAGGAACGTCACCGTCTGCGGCGGCCTGCCGCGCAGGCCGTTGGCGACCTCGATCGCCATCCGCGCCACCGACTGGAACGCTGCCTGGAAGGCGCCCCAGTGCTCCAGGTCTACCGCCTGCCGCAGCTGCTCCCCGGCGGCGGCCGCGGCCCCGCCCCAGGCACCGGCGGCCACCGCCTCGTTCCATGCCTCCAGGTAGTGCAGCCCCGGCGGCAGGAGGAACGGCAGCGACGTGCCCACCAGCAGGTGCTTCACGTCGCCACGCATCTGCTCGTCGAGCCAGGCCAGCTCGGTCGGGTCGAGCAGCGACCGCTCCCCCGGCTTCAGCACCCGCGCCGCCCGCGAGTCCACGACCACCAGCCGGACGTCGGGGAACTCCCGCACGAAGCTCCACCGGTACGTCTCCGGGTCCTGGTTCGAGCGGTCGGCGAGGCCGTCCAGCGCGTCGGACACGTCGAGCTCGTCGTCCCCGTCGTGCGCGACGATCCGCTGCCAGTCCTCGTCCTTCGCGCGCTCGTCGGGCGAGAGGTTGCCGACGTGCTGGTAGACCCAGTACGACGCCAGCCCGGAGACGATCCGCTCCTGCCACCACTCGGTCTGCTCGATGTCCTGACGCCACGACCACGAGGTGTTCCAGTCGTCGCGGACGTCGTGGTCGTCGAAGATCATCAGGCTGGGCAGCGTGGACAGCAGCCAGCGGTTCACCGGATCGCTCCACGCGAGCTTGTACAGGTGCGCGTACTCCTCGTAGTCCTTGAGCTCCTCGCCCGGCGGCTCGTCGACGTCGCGCCGCTGCCGGATGAACTCCTGCATCTCCTCGGTGGTCTCGTCGGCGTAGACCTGGTCGCCCAGGAACAGCACCAGGTCCGGCCACCGCACGCCGTCCTCGGTGGCCATCTTCAGCGCGAGCGCCCGCAGCGCGTCGACGCCGTGCGTCTGGTTGCCGGCCTCGTCGTGGCCGACACTGGTGCGGCAGGAGCCGTAGGCCATCCGCAGCGGCTTGCCGGGCTTCAGCGTCGCGATCACGCTGGGCGGGTACGACGCGCCGTCACCCTCGGCGGGCGGCCACACCGGCTGCCCGTCGACCGCCACGTCGTAGGGCGTGATGCTGCCGGGCTCGAGGCCTTCGCAGACCACCAGCGCGTAGTGGTGCCCGTGCACGCGGAAGGTCGGCGCCCGCCACGAGCGGCCACCCGCCTCGACGGTCACGGTGCCGGTGTCGGCGGTCTCCACCCAGATCGAGGCGGAGGTCTCGTCGACGTACCTGATGAGTGGTCCGAGGACCAGTGCGGAGTCGCTCACGGGACCGTTCTACCCCGGCACACCAGCGCCCGCGCACCGGTCCAGGCAGTCGGTTCCGGCACCGCTTGAAGCCCGGGCGATCGGGGTAGTCCTGTGCCGGGAACCCGAGGAGGACGAGTGGACGTCGCAACCCAGGTGCAGCACGCGGGCCGGCAGGCCGACACGAGCGAGTGGATGGACCACGCGGTCCGGCTCGGGCTGGTGTCGTACGGCGTGGTGCACCTGATCCTGGCCTGGCTGGCGGTGCAGCTCGCGTTCGGCGAGCACAGCGGCAGCGCCACCCAGCAGGGCGCCATGCAGCAGCTCGCGCAGAGCTCGCTGGGCCGGCTCTCGCTCTGGGTCGTCGGCGGCGGCTTCGTGGCCCTCGTGGTGTGGCAGCTCACGGAGGCGGCCTGGGGACACCGCGACGCCCGCGGCGCGAAGCGGACCGGCAAGCGGGGCACCTCGCTCGCCAAGGTGGTCGTGTACGCCGCGCTCGCGCTGTCCGCGTTCAAGACCGCTGCCGCGGGCAGCTCCAGCGGGTCCGGCACCGACGGCATCACCGCGAAGCTGATGGCGCTGCCCGCCGGGCCGCTCATCGTCGGGCTGGTCGGCCTGACGATCATCGCGATCGGCGGCTTCCTGGTCGTGCACGGCTGGCGGGAGAAGTTCCGGCGCCGGATGCGCGCAGACGGGCAGACCGGCAAGGACGGCCGGGCGTACGTGCTGTTCGGCAAGGTCGGCTACCTCAGCAAGGGCGTCGCGTTCGCGCTCGTGGGCCTGCTGTTCTGCTACGCCGCCCTCACCCACGACCCGGACAAGTCCGGCGGTCTCGACCAGGCGCTGCGCGAGCTGCTGCGGCAGCCCTACGGCGCGCCGATGCTGGTCGCGATCGCCGCCGGGTTGGCCTGCTACGGACTGTTCTGCTTCGCCTGGGCCAAGCACCTCCGCCGCTGAGCACCGCCCACCCGATAACCTCGCCGGCATGGGGCGATGGTGGGCGTTCGCGCGACGTACGCCGTGCCTGGTGCTGCTCGTGGTCCAGCTCGCCGGCGTGCTGCTCTACCCGTTCATGGACACCTCGTACGTCGGGCGGGCGGCGTTCTCGCTGTTCGGGCTGCTCGTCCTCGGGCTCACCGTGGTCGCGCTGCGGGCCACACCGGCCCTCAACTGGGTCGCCGGGCTGGCCGCCGCGCCCGCCGCGGCGCTTCTCCTGGTGTCGGTGTTCACCGACAACTCCGACCTGTTCGCCTGGTCGGCGGCCTTCGAGATGGTCGCCTACTTCTACGCCTCGGTGAGCATGCTGCGGTACATGCTCGGAGACGACGAGGTGACCACTGACGAGCAGTTCGCGATCCCGGCGGTGTTCACCCTCCTGGCCTGGGCATTCGCGTACCTGTTCGTCGTCGTGCAGGCGCTCGACCCGGGTGGTTTCAACCCGGGGGGCGAGGGAACCAGGTCGTGGATGGAGCTGCTCTTCCTGTCCTTCACCACACTGTCGAGCACCGGCCTCTCGGACATCACGCCGATCAGCAGCCATGCCCGCAGCGTGGTGATGCTGGAGCAGGTCGCGGGGCTCTTCTACATCGCGATGGTCGTCACCCGGCTGGTCTCCCTGCGAGGTGACCGCGTCGGACGGCGGACGCCACCGTGACCGGCGTCATCGAGCTCGACCCCGCACCGGAGTCCGTCGGCGAGGCGCGCGCCTGGGTGGTCGACGAGCTCGCCGCCCTGGGCCGCGAGGACCTCTCCGACTCGGCCGAGCTCGGCGTCTCCGAGCTGGTCACCAACGCGATCCTGCACGCCCGCCCGCCGATCGTGGTCCGCCTCGGCGGCACCAAGGACCACCCCCGCGTGGAGGTGCACGACAACTCCGTGGTCCCGCCGACGCTGCGCGACATGACCGACGAGGAGCGGCTGCTGGCCACCGTCGGCCGCGGCCTCGGCATCGTGGCGATGTTCTCCGAGACCTGGGGGTCGGAGGTGTCGGCGAACGGCAAGGTGGTCTGGTTCGAGCCGGCCCGCGAACCCGTCCTGGACGCCGACGGCCACCCCCAGCACCACGGCGAGGTCTACGACCTGTCCCTGGTGGTGCAGCGGCGCCTCGACGAGCGCGACGCCGGCGACGACCGGATCACGGTGCGGCTGCTCGGCATGCCGGTGCGGGTCTTCGAGGCGCACCGGACCTGGTACGAGGAGGTCCGCCGCGAGCTGCGGCTGCTGTCGGTCAACCACGGCGCCGAGTACCCACTGGCCAGCGAGCTGTCCGAGATCGCCGTCCGGGTCGAGGAGGAGCGCCGTCAGGCCAGCGGCGTCGGCGGCCTCGACAAGGCGGTCGCCGCCGGCCTCGACCGGGCCGATCTCGAGTACGTCGTCCCGGCCAGCGCCGGCGAGACGATGCCGCGGCTGCTCGAGCTGCTGCTGCAGGTCGACGAGTTCTGCCGCGAGCAGCGGCTGCTCACCCTGGAGCCGACGCCGCAGCTGCTCGCGCTGCGCGAGTGGTACCTCGGCGAGTTCGGCCGGCAGGCCCGCGGCGAGGCGCCCAGACCGTGGACCGGCGGGTACACCGTCGAGCCCTGAGCGCGACCAGTGCCACACTCTGACGGGTGAGCCCCACGCACCCGCTGCACGTCCGTGTCATCGGGGTGGTGGCGTTGGGCGGCGCGGTCGGGGCGATGCTGCGCTTCGGGCTGAGCGAGCTGTTTCCGGACTCGTCGACCGGGTTCCCCTGGACGATCTTCGCGGTGAACGTCGTCGGCTGCTTCGCCCTCGCGTCGCTGCCCGCGTTGCCGGCCGTGCGCGAGCACCACCTGCTGCCCCCGCTGCTCGGCACCGGCGTCCTCGGCGGGTTCACCACCATGTCGACGTACGCCGAGCAGGCGCGGGCGCTCGCGGCGAGCGGACGGGTGGTCACCGCCGGGGTGTACGTGCTCGGCACCCTGGCCGCCTGCCTGCTCGCGGTGGCCGCGGCCGACCGGCTCAGCACGCTGCGCGAGCGCCGCGAGTTCGACGAGGAGGAGGGCGACTATTGAAGCACCCCACAACGACGCTCGCTGCGCTCGTCCGCTCACTCCGCTCACGTCGCCGCGGGGACCCGGCATGAGCCTTCTCCTCGTCCTCGTCGGCGCGGCCGTGGGTGCCCCGCTGCGCTACGTGATCGCGCACCTGCTCGACGACCGGATCCCCAGCGGCACCATCCTGGTGAACTGGGTGGGGTCGTTCCTGCTCGGCTGGTTCACCGCCCTCGGGCTCGGCGACCACGCGCTGGCGCTGCTCGGCGTCGGGTTCTGCGGCGCCTTCACGACGTACTCGTCGTTCGCGGTGCAGACCCACGACCGGGGGCTGCGGTTCGGCACCGCGACGGTGCTGCTCACGGTGCCGCCGGCGCTGTTCCTGTGCGCGGCCGGGTTCGCGCTGGGGAGCCTGGCCTGACTCACGCGTAGCCGAGGTCGTGCAGGGCGGCGTCGTCGATGCCGAAGTGGTGCGCGATCTCGTGCACGACCGTGATGTGCACCTCCTCGACGACCTCGTCCTCGCTCTCGCACATCGCGAGCGTCGGGTTGCGGAAGATCGTGATCCGGTCCGGCAGCCGCATCGTGTACCCCGAGTCGCGGGCGGTCAGTGGCGTCCCGTCGTACACACCGAGCAGGTCGGGGTCGTCCGGAGGCGGGTCGTCCTCGACCAGGATCACGCAGTTGTCGATGAGTGCGGCCAGCTCCGGCGGCACCTCGTCGAGCGCGGCGGAGACCGCCTCCTCGAACCGCTCCCGCGACATCTCGACCACACGGTCATTCTCGTGCTCCGGCCCAAGCCGAACCGATTTGTGGGGGTCCCGGGACGGCCCTATGCTTGTCCGGTCCCCGACGGCAGTCGTGCCCGACGGCCACTCCGAGGGAGGCACGGGCCCCCATCGTCTAGCGGCCTAGGACCCCGCCCTTTCACGGCGGTAGCACGGGTTCGAATCCCGTTGGGGGTGCGCATCGCCCGCGGCCGACCGGCCGATTGGGAGGTGCGGCGGGTGATGGGTTAGCCTTTCTCCCGCTGTCCCCAGCAGCATCCTGGCCCCGTAGCGCAGTTGGTTAGCGCGCCGCCCTGTCACGGCGGAGGCCGCGGGTTCGAGTCCCGTCGGGGTCGCCATCTCCACCGAGCAGCCCTCGGCCCACCGGCCGGGGGCTGACGGCTTTCCCGGGCGTGACACGGCCCACACCGGATCCGGGAAGTTGAACCATCAATCGTTGGTTGGGCCCACCATGACCGAGCTGACGCTGTCCCCCGAGGCCCAGGACCTGCTGTTCCGTGAGGCCCGCACCGCCAACGCCTTCACCGACGACCCGGTGACCGACGAGCAGGTCGCGGCCATCTACGAGCTGGTGAAGTACGGCCCGACCGCGATGAACACCCAGCCGCTGCGGATCGTGCTGGTCCGCGACGGCGAGCCCCGCGAGCGGCTCCTCAAGCACATGGCCGACGGCAACCGCGACAAGACCGCGAACGCCCCGCTGGTGGCGATCCTGGCCGCCGACACCGGCTTCCACGAGCACCTCCCCCGCACCTTCCCGCACGCGCCGCACGCCAAGGACGCGTTCGCCGACGACGTACGCCGCGAACAGGCGGCGCGCTTCAACGCCACCCTGCAGATCGGCTACTTCCTGATGGGCGTCCGCGCCGCGGGCCTGGCCGCCGGCCCGATGGGCGGCTTCGACGCCGCCGGCCTCGACGAGGAGTTCTTCGAGGGCGCCGGCCTGCACTCCCTGCTGGTCGTGAACATCGGCACCCCCGCCGCCAACGCCTGGCTCGACCGCCTCCCCCGCCTCGAGCTCGACGAGGTCGTCCGCACCGTCTCCTGACCCGGCCCCGATAGTCCGGGCCTCCCGATTCGGAGCGGGCGCGGCGGCTCCTGTAGAGTTCCGTGCGCTCGGGCAGGTAGCTCAGTTGGTACGAGCGTCCGCCTGAAAAGTGGAAGGTCGGCGGTTCGACCCCGCCCCTGCCCACGAGCCGAAGCCGCAGGTCAGACCACAGGTCAGACCTGCGGCTTTGTCGTTCCCCGGTGACGCTGACCGGTACTTCCGACCGCAACCGGCTGCACGTCTCGCGGCTCCTCACCCGGATCATCGACGATCTCCGGCCCTGACCGACGAAGCATCGCTCGCCTGATGCGAGTCTCGGGGTGGGCCCGCCACCGTGCCGAGTGCTGCGAAGCCAGAGAGATGTGGGGGCCACGTGCGCGGATGGTGGCCATCACCGGCGAACTGGTGTCCGTCGGCATTCCCCCGGCCACGCCGACGGACGACCAAGTCCCGGCCGGCTGCTCGACCCACCCCGGATGCTATGTCGATGATCCGGGTCCTGTCTCGGACTTGCCGGAGAAGGACGTTCGACTAGCGGGACCGCTCGCCCACGCCGGTGACCACTTCGTCGGCCCGACCGGCCATCGAGTCCGGGCGCAGCGGCGGTGTCTCGCCGCCGACGTGGTCGGCCATCCCCTCGAGCAACTCGCGAAGCGCCTCGACGCCGCTGGTCCGCGGCCGCCAGCCGAGCTCGGTGCGGATCCGGGTGGTGTCGAGGAGGGGCAGGCCGAGCACCAGGTCGAGGAGGGCCGGTTCCGCGGGGACGGCATGCATCCGCCACAGCGTTGCCAGCGCGGCGCGTGCGGCGCGGCCGGACACCGGAACGGGTCGGGCGCCCAGGACCCCGGCCACCGCGTCGGCGTCGAGGACCGGATCGGTCGCCACGTTGAAGGCGCCCCGGGCCTCGCTGACCACCGCCAGCCGGTAGGCCTCGGCCACGTCGCGGGCGTGCAGGGCCTGGAAGCGCAGGCCCCGCGGCCACGGCAGGAGCGGGACGCGGCCGGGGCGCACCAGCGATGCCGGTGTGAAGGGGCCGGCGAAGATCCGTCGCTGCTCCGTCGCGGACCGGCGCTGGAAGATGAACGCCGGCCGGAGCCGGACCACGCGGACGTCAGGGTGTCGCGCCTCGAACCCGTCGAGCAGTCGTTCGGCGTACGCCTTCTCACGTCCGTAGGCGGCCGTCGGCAGGCTGTGCGTGGGCCAGGACTCGTCGACCAGGCCGCGCTCACCGGAGGAGTACGCACCCACCGACGAGGCGTGCACAACTGCGCCGACACCGGCCCGAGCCGCCGCCTCGAGGACTCGGGCGGTGCCCACGGCGTTCGCCTGCCAGGTGACCTCCGGGCGGTGCGTCGGCTGGAACATCCACGCCAGGTGCACGAGCACGTCGGCGCCGCTCAGGTGCGGCTCCAGGTCGTCCCGGGCCAGGTCAGCCTCGACGAACCGCACCCCGGGCGGGGCGATCTCCGGCCGCCGCCGGGCCACCCCGACGACCTCGGTGACTCGCTCCTCGCGCAGGAGGACCTCGACGACCGCGGTGCCGACGTTGCCGGTGGCACCGGTGACCACTGCTCGCACGCCGTCCACCTCCCTCTCGCCTCGGCCGCTCGTACCCCGTCCCGTACCCCGCATGCGGAAGACGCGCTCGCGGCCGGGTCGTCGTCGAGGCCGTTGAGCGACACTCCGGCCTCGGGCTCGAAGGACTCGGGTCACCTGAGCGACACCATCCCGGACGACGGACCGGACGACCGCGACGCCGCCGAGCGCAGCACTCGCCTGAGCGACCCCTGCCGGCGTCGGCGTCCCCCCTTGAACGCACCCCGCAGCGCTTGGCACCATGTCCCGGTCCCCTGGTGGCCGGCGCCCCCGTTCTGGGACGAGAGGCGTTCCCCCGTGCGTGTCGCGTTCCGTCGAACGGGGGCGCCCCCACAGGGACCTGACCCGATGAACGCTCATCGAGCAGAGGCGCGCGGACCCTCGGGCGGGGCCGGCCAGGCCGTCGGGGATGTGTCGGGTGGTGACGATCTCGGTGGCGAGGTCGTCGGGCTTGCGGGTGCTGTACGAGGCGAGGCTGGTCAGCACGGAGAACGCCTGGGTCTCAGTGTTCACGGGGGCCTCGTTGCCCGGGCCAGTCCTGGCCGGCGACGCCGCATGCGACCTCGACGGAGCCGCGACGTGGGCAGGTAGGCGGGGGCTGGCCGCCGGCAGCGACCGACATCGGCCCATGCACCTCAAGGGCGCACCCCGGCAGCAGACGTGGAAGTGGCTCAGGTTCACGGACAAAAGCCGTGAGCAGGGACGCCTAATGAAATAGCCGCTTCGGGTTACTGGCACCGTCTGCGGAGGATCGTCGCGACGGAGAGCCTCCTGGCACTCCGCGTCGTGGGCCGCGCCACAGCGGCCCGGTCCTCGTCGGGAAGGGAGCCCGGGTTGACGAACGACCCTCTCGAGGTGCGCCTCGAGGACGAGCCACTGGTCGAGGAGATCGGGCTGCTCACGGAGCTCATCTTGGCCGCCAGCGATCACGACGGGGCACTGGTCGACGAAGAGATCGACATTGCGCTCGGGCTGTCAGATCGCCGCTGATGGCCCGTATCACGACCCCGTCCCGCATTCGAGACTCACGCGGTGGGGGGTGGTCGCTACCGGGGCTACAGCGGGCGCTTACCTGCGGGCGAACCGTCGGCTCCTCGGCCGCGAGGCCCGCTTCACCAGCGGCAGGTGGTGCGGCTCGGTCGTCAGTCACCGCGAGCCCAGCCGCGAGGTTCAGACGACACGTCAGACCTGCGGCTTTGTCGTTCCCGGTGAGGCCGACGCGCCATGCCTTCCCCCTCTTCGTCCAGGAGACCCCGTCCTCGTCGACCCGCTGCCGGCGGCGAGGCGTTTCGTATCCAGCCCTGGCTCAGCGAGCCACGTCAGGCGCATCCTGGTCAGGTGGGCATCGACGAGGCGGGAAGGGCCATAGGGACTTGTGAACAGCTGGCAACCCACGACGGACACGCCGGGTTCGAGAGCGCGGCGGGATCCG
>JABFXA010000257.1 GCA_013361955.1 Nocardioidaceae bacterium | reverse complement strand
GCGGGCAGCTCGGCCACGCCGGCGGCGCCGGTGGCCAGCGCGCCCCGGAACAACCGGTCGTCGGCCGGCCCGCGGGCCAGCACGTGCACCTCGGCGCGGCGCGGTGGGCGGCGCTCGGCGAGGACGTCGACCTGGTCTGCGCCCACGAGGACCAACGGTGCCGACGCCCACGCCCGGACGGCGCTGGCCGGGTCGTGCGCGACGTCGAGGGTGGTGCCGGCCGCCGCGGCGAGGCGGAGCACGTCGTCGAGCAGGACGTCGTCGCAGGTGACGAGGAGGGGCAGGGCGCTCATGGCACGAGGGTCGCGGGACGGGCCGTCGGGCGGGGGCGCTGTGGCGCGGGCTGTGGATGAGTGGTCGGTCGGCGCGGCTGTGGACGGGAACCGGTCCGCGCGCGGCTCGCGTCTGCAGTGAAGGAGCGTTGCGTCGGAGGAGCGCAGCCGGGGGAGGCGCGACGCGAGGAGCGAAGACGCGAGTCCCCAGGCGCGCGGACACGCGCGAGCGGAGCGAGCGCAGACAGCACAGAGGGCGGTCCCCGACGTGGGGGCACATCGGGGACCGCCGGGCCCGGCTCCTGGGGGGACCAGCCGGACCTGGACCGGCGGATGGGGGGTATCCGCCGGGTGCCGGCGACAGGCGGAGCGCAGCTGGTAGCACCTTCTTTACCTGTCATCACTACTATGCATCGCCGGTCGGTCCGCTGCAAATATGCGCGGCGACGTCGACGCGGAACGGTCTGTCGGGGTTCGTAGACTGGCGCTCCCACGACGAGAGGAGCCCGGCATGACCGGCACCGACGGTCCGGTCGACCGGGTGCCCGACGCGGGTGAGTCGCGGACCGGGCGGCTGCCCCGGCGGTCGACGGGGCGCCCGGCGGCGTTCTTCGACCTCGACAAGACGATCATCGCGAAGTCGAGCACGCTGGCGTTCAGCAAGCCGTTCCAGGCCGGCGGGCTGATCTCCCGCCGTGCGGTGCTGCGCAGCGCCTACGCCCAGTTCGTGTACCTCGTGGGCGGCGCTGACCACGACCAGATGGAGAAGATGCGGGAGTTCCTCTCCGACCTGAGCGCGGGGTGGGACGTGCAGACGGTCCGCGACATCGTCGCCGAGACGCTGCACCACATCGTCGACCCGCTGGTGTACGACGAGGCGGTCTCGCTCATCGAGGAGCACCACCTCGCCGGCCGCGACGTGATCATCGTGTCCGCGTCGGGCGCGGAGGTGGTCGAGCCGATCGGCGAGATGCTCGGCGCCGACGGGGTGATCGCGACCCGCATGGAGATCGCCGAGGGCCGCTACACCGGCACGATCGACTACTACGCGTACGCCGAGAACAAGGCCCAGGCGATCAAGGACCTCGCCCTGCAGCAGGGGTACGACCTCGCGCGCAGCTACGCCTACAGCGACTCGGTGACCGACGTCCACATGCTCGAGGTGGTCGGCCACCCGTACGCCGTGAACCCCGACAAGGAGCTGCGCCGGCACGCCACCGAGCGGGGCTGGCCGGTGCTGGTGTTCAACCGGCCGGTGACCCTGCGAAGCCGGATGCGGCTGCCGCAGAGCAAGCCCACGCTGGCCGCGCTGGCACTCGGGACGGCGGCCGCCGTGGGCGGTGCGCTGTACCTCGCCGCCCGTCGCCGCATCGGTCGCAACGGCGCCTGACGACACGCCCGAAAGCGACACGCCGGGCGAAACCGCCAGTGGGCAGACAACCCTTGCTGCCTTTACCGATGGGGCGTACAAAGGGAGCAAGACAACTCCAGACGCGCACGTGAGCCAGGTACCCACGCGGCGAACAACCCTTCCTAATGGGCGTTGTGTTCGGGTTCACCCGGAGCAACAACAACTGTGGTGCACGCTTGGTAGCCCCGGTCTCACGTGTCAGCAGGCGGCACTTCGCATGGCGAGGTGCCGCCTGTATCTGTGCGGAGGTCAGCCGTTCACCGGGCTGGCCTCGGCCCCCCGCGCGAAGGCCTGTGCGGCGTACAGCAGCCACGAGTGCACGCCCGCCTGGCCGCCGTCGCGATAGCCGCGCAGGTTCGACTCGTACTCGCGCTGCAGCGCGAGGTGTCCCGCCTCCGGCACGACGAGCGACTTCGCGTCCACGCCGCGCGCGACGAGCACGAGGCGTTCGGCGGCCCGCGCGACCAGGCCGTTGTGCGAGCAGAACGGCGCGACCGTCGCGAGGTCCGCATGGACCACGGCGGCCAGCACCAGCGCGGGCGCGGACGTCTCGGAGGTGAGCAGCCGGGCCAGGCCCTGCAGGCGCTGCGCGCTCTCCTCGTCGCGTGGGCGGCCGAGGTCGTCGTCCGCCGCGACACCGCTCGCCGCGAGCGTGTGCAGCCGGGCGAGCACCTGCAGCGGCGAGGTCGCCAGGGTCGGGACCAGGCCGAGCAGCTCGGTGCTGACCCGCACCGCCGCCTGCGCCATCGGTCCGCCGCCGTCCTCCCGGACCGCGTCGAGCGTCGAGTCCGAGCCCTCCAGCACCGCGCTCGCGTGCGCACCGCGCAGCAGCGACTCGGCGGTCAGCTCGGGCGTCGTACGGCGCAGGCCGCGGTCGCGCAGCAAGGCGTCGATGCCGTCGCGGGTGGCCGCCATCCCGGACGCCACCCCTTCGAGCGCGGTGAGCCGCGCGAGTGGGTCAGTCACACGCGGAAGGCTAGGCGGCGGGCCCCTTCGCCCGGACGTCGGCCACCTGGCTCATCGCCTGCCGCAGCTCGCCGAGCCAGTCGTCCTCGTGCTGACCGACCAGCCGCACGCACCACGCCAGCGCCTCCGAGCGGGAGCGCGCGACACCGGCGTCGACGAGCGTGTCGAGGACCTGCCGCTGCGGCTGGCGCAGCCGGGTCATCACCGGGGCAGCGACGTGCGTGAACAGCTCGGTGCGGTCACCGACCGTGACCTGCCACGACACCTTGCGGTCGAACCGGTGCTCGGCCTCGCGGGCGATCGACATCCGCCGGCCGCGGGTGTCCTCGCGGAACGCCTTCGCGCGCCCGGCGCGGGCCTCGTCGACCTCGGCCTCGCCCGCCCCTTCGGACGCCTCCACGTCCGGCAGCGTGAGCCGGACGGTGATCTCCTCGCGGTCGACGACGACGTCGACCGGCTGGTGCTGCCACTCGTCCGGAACCCGGCCGGTGAACCAGCCGCGCACCCGCTCCAGGGCATCATTTGTAATCATGTAATCAACGTTACGCCGTTGCGCGCGGGCAGCCAAGGGCTCGTTGGTAGCCTCCTCGCGATGGACGAGCACGACACCGAGGCAGGGGCCCGGCGACCGGTCCCGGCGCTGTCGTTCGGCGGGGTCGCCGACGCCTACCACCGCGCTCGGCCCTCGTACCCCGACGACGCGGCGCAGTGGCTGCTGCTCGGCGAGTGGGCCGAGCACAAGGCGCACGCCGACGTGCTCGAGGTCGGCGCGGGCACCGGCAAGCTGACCGAGCGGATCGTGCAGCGCGGCCACCGGGTGCTCGCCACCGACCCGCTCGACGCGATGCTCCGGCACCTGGTGCGCTCGCTCCCCGGCACTCCCGCGGCCCGGGCCGCCGCTGAGCACCTGCCGGTGCGCACCCGCTCGGTCGACGTGGTGGTGGGGGCGCAGGCGTTCCACTGGTTCGACCACGACCTCGCGCTGCCGGAGATCGCCCGGGTGCTGCGCCCCGGTGGACACCTCTCCCTGGTGTGGAACCTCCGCGACGAGCGGATCCCCTGGGTGAAGCGGCTCGGTGCGCTGATCGGCACCCAGGAGCAGCAGGACGACCCGACGTACGCCGTGCTCGGGTCGGGGCTCTTCGGCTTCGTCGAGACCGCGACGTTCCGGCACTGGCAGCCGCTCGACCTCGACCGGCTGCACGACCTGGTGCTGTCCCGCTCCAACGTCGCGGTGATGTCCGACCCCGAGCGCGACCGGGTGCTGCGCCAGGTGGACTCGCTGTACGAGGAGTACGGCCGCGGCGCCGACGGGATGCTGCTGCCCTACGTCACGCACTGCTACAAGGCGGTGGTCCGGCCGCACGACGTCCCCGAGGACCCCACCTCGCCCGGCATCATCGACGACGACGGCGGCGACGCCGACTCGCTCTTGATCGACTTCAACTAGGCGCGCCGGTCGTGGGGTGGCGGGTCTGGCGCAGGCAGCTCGGCAGCGAGGCCGACCGCGCGACGTTCCGCACCCTGCACACCGCGTCCATGGCCACGCCCGCGCTGCGCGCCGGCCTCACCCCGAGCTCGGCCGAGCGCGCCGCGCGCCACCTCCGCAGCCTGCTCGGCGCACCCGCGATGGCGCTCACCGACACCCACCGGCTGCTGGCCTGGGACGGCGGTCACCCGCACCACGCGCCGCAGGCCGTCGACCAGGCCCGGCCGGTGGTCTCCGACGGCGCGACCGAGGTCCGCAAGGTGCTGTGCGACGACCCGGCGTGCGGGCTGCGCCAGGCAGTGGTCGCGCCGCTCACCGTCGAGGAGCGGGTGGTCGGCACCCTGCAGGTGTACGCGCCGTCGGCGTCCGCGGGGTTGGTGCGGGCCGCGGACGAGGTGGCCCGCTGGGTGTCGGGGCAGCTCGAGCTCGCGGAGCTCGACGCGTCGCGCACGCGGCTGATGGAGGCCGAGGTGCGCGCGCTGCGGGCGCAGATCAGCCCGCACTTCGTCTACAACTCGCTGACCGCGATCGCGTCGTTCGTGCGTACCGACCCGGAGCGGGCCCGCGAGCTGCTGCTGGAGTTCGCCGACTTCACCCGGTACTCGTTCCGCCGGCACGGCGAGTTCACCACGCTGGCCGAGGAGCTGCGGTCGATCGAGCGGTACCTGGTCCTGGAGAAGGCACGTTTCGGCGACCGGCTCGAGGTCACGCTGAGGGTGGCGCAGGAGGTGCTGCCGGTCGTCGTACCGTTCCTCTGCCTCCAGCCGATGGTCGAGAACGCCGTCCGCCACGGCCTCGAGGCCAAGAACGGTCCCGGTCACGTGTCGATCGTTGCCGAGGACAACGACTACGAGGCGGTGATCGCAATCGAGGACGACGGCGTGGGCGAGGACCCCGACCGGGTGCGCAGGGCGCTCGCCGGCGACAGCGGCATGGACTCGGTCGGGCTCGGCAACGTCGACGAGCGGCTGCGGTCCACCTTCGGCGACGCCTACGGCCTGGTGGTCGAGACGGCCCCGGGGGCGGGCACGAAGGTGACGGTCCGGGTCCCGAAGTACGCACCGGGGGTGCACGTATGACGCTTCGCGTGCTCGTCGTCGACGACGAGCGGCCGGCCCTCGACGAGATCGCGTTCCTGCTCGAGCACGACGACCGGGTCGCCACCGTCGTCACCGCCGACTCCGCGGCCGAGGCGCTGCGGGTGCTGCAGGAGGACGAGGTCGACGCGGTGTTCACCGACATCCGGATGCCCGGGCTGTCCGGCCTCGACCTGGCGAAGGTGCTCTCCCGGTTCCGCACCCCACCGCCGGTCGTGTTCATCACCGCGCACGACGAGCACGCCGTCGACGCGTTCGACGTCGAGGCGGTCGACTACGTCCTCAAGCCGGTCCGCGACGCCCGCCTCGCCGCCGCCGTACGCCGGGTCGTCGACGCGCGCGGGCCCGCGCCGGAGTCGGCCGAGGACAGCATCCCGGTCGAGCTCGCCGGGGTGACCCGGTTCATCCCGCGCGCCGACGTGCTCTACGCCGAGGCGCACGGCGACTACGCGCGGCTGCACACCGCCGACGGCAGCCACCTGATCCGCACCCCGCTGACCACGCTGGAGGACGACTGGCGCGAGGCCGGCTTCGTGCGCATCCACCGCTCGCTGCTGGTCGCGCTCGCGCACGTCGACGAGGTCCGCGTCGACGCCGGCCGCTGCACCGTCCTGGTCCGCGGCCAGGAGCTCACCGTCAGCCGGCGGCACACTCGCGAGCTGCGCGACGTCCTGGTCCGCCAGGCCCGGCCCGGCGGGTCGCCCCGGCCATGAGCGAGCAGCCGCCTCGGCGGGTGCGGGTCACCAACCCGCGCACCGGCGCCGCCCGCAAGCGCCGGGTCACCGGCACCTCGCAGATCGACGAGCAGACCGGCGTCGGCGAGATCTACATGAGCTCGCTGCTGCGCTCGCAGCTGCGGCTGGCCGCGGTGGTGCTCGTCGGTCTCGGGGTCCTGGTGGCCGGGCTGCCGCTGCTGTTCGTGGCGCTGCCCGGTCTCGTGCACGTCCAGGTGCTCGGCATGCCGCTGCCGTGGGTGCTGCTCGCGTTCGCGGTGTACCCGGTGCTGGTGCTGCTGGGCTGGGCCTACGTGCGCTCGGCCGAGCGCAACGAACGCGACTTCACCGACGTCGTCGACCGATGAGCGACCCGGGATGAGCACGGGCCTGGCGGTCACCGCCGTCCTCCTGGTCGCGCTCGCGACGCTGTCGGTGGGCGCGTACGGCTGGCGGTTCTCGCGCACCACCAGCGACTTCTTCGTGGCCTCTCGGTCGGTGCGGCCGGCGCTGAACGCGTCCGCGATCGGCGGCGAGTACCTCTCCGCGGCGTCGTTCCTGGGCGTCGCCGGCCTGGTGCTGGCGTTCGGCTCGGACATGCTGTGGTACCCGGTCGGCTGGACCGCCGGCTACCTGGTGCTGCTGGTGCTGGTGGCCGCACCGCTGCGGCGGTCGGGCGCCTACACGCTCCCGGACTTCGCCGAGGCACGCCTGGAGTCGCGTGCGGTACGCCGGTTCTCCTCGGTGCTCGTGGTGGCGGTCGGCTGGCTGTACCTGATGCCGCAGTTCCAGGGCGCCGGCCTCTCCCTCGGTACGGTCGCGGGCACGCCGGCGTGGACCGGCGGGCTGCTGGTCGGGGCGGTGGTGCTGGTCAACGTGTTCTTCGGCGGGATGCGCAGCATCACCTTCGTGCAGGCGTTCCAGTACTGGCTGAAGCTCACCGCCCTGCTGCTGCCCGCGATGCTGCTGCTCCTGGTCTGGCGCGGCGACGGCGCCACGTCGCCGGCCGACCCCTCGGTCGTCACCGGCGGCCTGCCCGGCGACGTGTGGGTGGACCCGCTGGCCTCGACGAGCCCGCACGCGCTGTACACGACGTACTCGATCATCGTGGCGACGTTCCTCGGCACCATGGGACTGCCGCACGTCGTGGTCCGCTTCTACACCAACCCCGACGGCCGAGCCGCCCGCCGTACGACGTTGGTCGTGCTCGGGCTGCTCGGGCTGTTCTACGTGCTCCCGCCCGTGTACGGCGCCCTGGGCCGCATCTACGCACCCGACCTGGTGCGCGCCGGCGCGACCGACACCGTCGTGCTCGAGCTGCCCGCACGCGTCGTCGGCGGCATCGGCGGCGAGCTGCTGTCGGCGCTCACCGCGGCCGGTGCGTTCGCGGCGTTCCTGTCCACGTCGTCGGGGCTGACCATCGCGGTGGCCGGGGTGATCAGCCAGGACGTGATCGGACGACGGTTCCGCGGCGTGCAGTCGTTCCAGGCCGCGGCGGTGGTGGCGGTCGTGGTCCCGCTGTTCCTGGCCGTCACCGTGGAGAGCGTCGGCGTCGCACGGGCGGTGGGGCTCGCGTTCGCGGTCGCAGCATCCACGTTCTGCCCGCTGCTGGTGCTCGGGATCTGGTGGCGGCGGCTCACCGACGCCGGCGCCGTCGCCGGGCTGGTGGTCGGCGGCGCGCTGTCCGGTGGCGCCGTCGTGCTCACGCTCGTCGACGTCGAGCTGACCGGGTGGCCGGGCGTGCTGGTGTCGCAGCCCGCGGCGTGGACGGTGCCGACGGCCTTCGCGGTGATGGCGCTGGTCTCGCTGCTCACGCCGTCGCGGGTGCCGGTGCACGTGTCGCGCACGATGGTCCGGCTGCACACGCCGGAGACGGTCGCGCTCGACCGCGGCCCCCAGGCTGACTGATGGCGCACTGATTGACGGCGCTCGCTCCGCTCGCGCGTGTCCGCCGCCCGGAAGGCCGGCTCTGCGGTCGTCGACCGCGGCGGAAGAAACTCCTTCTGGGCTAAGGTTCTGGTGGTTCATCTGACCGCTCGTCGCGGCAAAACCGCCGCACGCCGACCCGCGCGGTCCGCTGACCGCACCGGCCTCCCGACGTACTCCCGGGCACGGCTCGCACGTCCCTAGCGTGACCGTGATCACAGCCCGGTCACCGCCGGGCCGGACCCCTGCGAGGTGGACCAATGAGCGACACGACCGAGCCGCGCCGGACGCACCAACGGTCGGGGCACGCCATCTACGAGGAGCTGCACCGCTCCCCCGACTTCCAGGAGCTGCGGCGCAAGTACCGCAGCTTCGCGATCCCGTGGACCGTGGCGTTCCTCGCCTGGTACCTGCTGTACGTCGTGATGTGCAACTGGGCCACGGACTTCATGGACGCGAAGGTCGTCGGCAACATCAACGTGGCACTGGTGTTCGGCGTGCTGCAGTTCCTGTCGACGTTCCTGATCGCCTACCTGTACGCGCGGCACGCGAACAAGCAGCTCGACCCGCTCGCCGAGAAGCTGCGCCGTCGCTACGACGAGGCGGTGCACTGACATGGGGAGCCAGACCCTCACCACCGTCCTCTTCCTCGCGGTCGTCGCACTGACCGTCGGCATCACCTTCTGGGCGAGCCGGCAGACCCAGGGCGCGACCGACTACTACGCCGGCGGCCGGTCGTTCTCCGGCTTCCAGAACGGGATGGCGATCTCCGGCGACTACATGTCGGCGGCGTCGTTCCTCGGCATCTCCGGCGCGATCGCGCTGTCCGGGTACGACGGCTTCCTCTACTCGATCGGCTTCCTCGTCGCCTGGCTCGTCGCGCTGCTGCTGGTCGCCGAGCTGCTCCGCAACTCCGGGCGCTACACGCTGGCCGACCAGCTCGCGTACCGGATGAAGCAGCGTCCGGTGCGCACCGCCGCCGCGACGTCGACGGTCGTGGTGTCGATCTTCTACCTGCTCGCGCAGATGGTCGGCGCCGGCTCCCTGGTGGCGCTGCTGCTCGGCGTCAGCGACCAGGCCCTGAAGAACATCACGATCGTGGGCGTCGGCCTGCTGATGATCTTCTACGTCACGGTCGGCGGGATGAAGGGCACCACCTGGGTGCAGATCGTCAAGGCGGTGCTGCTGATGACCGGCACCGTGCTGATCACCGTGCTGGTGCTGGCGAAGTTCGGCTTCAACATCTCCGACCTGCTCGGCGCCGCGGCGGAGCGCTCCGGCAAGGGCGACGCGTTCTTGAACCCGGGCCTGAAGTACGGCGTCTCGCTCACGTCGAAGATCGACTTCGTCAGCCTCGGCCTCGCCCTGGTGCTCGGCACCGCGGGCCTGCCGCACATCCTGATCCGCTTCTACACGGTGCCGACCGCCAAGGACGCGCGGACCTCGGTGCAGTGGGCGATCGGGCTGATCGGCGCGTTCTACCTGATGACGCTGGTGCTCGGCTTCGGTGCCGCGGCGCTCGTCGACACCGGCGCGGACAGCGAGATCGCGGCCTCCAAGGGCAACCTCGCCTCACCACTCCTCGCCCAAGCCGTCGGCGGCGGCGAGGGGTCGACCGGAGGCGCCGTCCTGCTGGCACTGATCTCCGCGGTGGCGTTCGCGACCATCCTCGCGGTGGTGGCCGGGCTGACGCTGACCTCGGCGTCGTCGGTCGCGCACGACCTCTACCAGAACGTCGCCAAGAAGGGCACCGCCACGGAGAAGGACGAGATCCGCATCGCGCGGATCGCCGCGTTCGTCATCGGCGGTATCGCGATCCTGCTGGCGATCCCGGCGCAGAGCCTGAACATCGCGTTCCTGGTCGCGCTGGCGTTCGCGGTGGCGGCTTCGGCGAACCTGCCGTCGATCGTCTACAACCTGTTCTGGCGCGGCTTCAACACCCGCGGTGCGACGTGGAGCATCTACGGCGGCCTGATCTCGTCGGTCGCCCTGGTGATCTTCTCGCCGGTCGTGTCCGGCAAGGGCGTCGTCGAGGGCGTGAACCAGAGCCTGCTGCCGGCGAGCATCGACATCTCCTGGTTCCCGCTGGAGAACCCGGGCATCGTGTCGATCCCGCTGGGCTTCCTGCTCGGCTACATCGGCGCCCGGACCTCGCGTGAGCCGGAGGCCCAGGCGGCGTACGACGAGCTCGAGGTGCGCTCGCTGACCGGCGCCGGCGCCGAGGGTGCGGTGACGCACTGACCCCTCCCGACCGACCGCCCGCCCCGCCTGTTCGGGGCGGGCGGCTGCCCTCTCGGAGGGTTAACCGGCCCACCCGGCAGGTCCTAGGGTGGGCGAGGAGACGACCACCGCGACCATTCAGGAGTCGGACGTGAGCGACGAGACGCTGTCCAACCTGCTCCACGAGGAGCGCCACTTCGACCCGCCGGCGGAGTTGGCGAAGAACGCGAACGTGACCGCCGACGCCTATGCCGAGGCGGACCGCGACCGGCTGGCGTTCTGGGGCAAGCAGGCCGAGCGGATCAGCTGGGCCCAGCCCTTCGACGAGGTGCTCGACTGGAGCAACCCGCCGTTCGCGAAGTGGTTCGTCGGCGGCCGGCTCAACGCGGCGTACAACTGCGTCGACCGGCACGTCGAGGCCGGCAACGGGGACCGGGTCGCCTACCACTGGGTCGGCGAGCCCGAGGGCGACACCCGCGACATCACCTACGCCGACCTCAAGGATCAGGTCAGCCAGGCCGCGAACGCGCTGACCGAGCTCGGCGTGCAGACCGGCGACCGGGTCGCGATCTACATGCCGATGATCCCCGAGACCGTGGTGGCGATGCTGGCCTGCGCGCGCATCGGCGCCCCGCACACAGTGGTGTTCGGCGGGTTCTCCTCGACCGCGCTGTCCGACCGGATCCAGGACTGCGACGCGCGCGTGGTGATCACCGCCGACGGCGGCTACCGGCGCGGCGCGGCGTCCGCCCTGAAGCCGGCCGTCGACGAGGCGCTGCAGAAGTGCCCCGACGTCCGCAACGTGCTGGTGGTCAAGCGCACCGGCCAGGACGTCGAGTGGACGGAGGGTCGCGACCTGTGGTGGGACGACGTGGTCGGCAGGCAGAGCGTCGAGCACGCGCCCGAGGCGTTCGACGCCGAGCACCCGCTGTACGTCATGTACACCTCCGGCACGACCGGCAAGCCCAAGGGCATCCTGCACACGACGGGCGGCTACCTGGTCGGCACGTCGTACACGCACTGGTCGGTGTTCGACCTCAAGGACGACGACGTGTTCTGGACCGCGGCCGACATCGGCTGGGTCACCGGGCACTCCTACATCGTCTACGGGCCGCTGGCGAACGGCGCCACGTCGGTGATGTACGAGGGCACCCCCGACACCCCGCACAAGGGCCGGTGGTGGGACATCGTCGAGCAGTACAAGGTGACGCTGCTGTACTGCGCGCCGACCGCGATCCGCACCTTCATGAAGTGGGGCTCGGAGATCCCGGCGAAGGCCGACCTGTCGTCGCTGCGGATCCTCGGCTCGGTCGGGGAGCCGATCAACCCCGAGGCGTACATGTGGTACCGCGAGACCATCGGCGGTGGCCGCTGCCCGGTCGTGGACACCTGGTGGCAGACCGAGACCGGCCAGCTGATGATCAGCCCGCTGCCCGGCGTCACCTCGGGCAAGCCCGGCTCGGCGATGAAGGCGCTGCCCGGCATCTCCGCGGTCGTGGTCGACGACGACGGCAAGCCGGTCGAGCCCGGCTCCGGCGGCTACCTCACGCTCACCGAGCCGTGGCCGGCGATGCTGCGCACGATCTGGGGCGACGACGAGCGCTACCGGGACACCTACTGGTCGCGGTTCAAGGGCCTGTACTTCGCCGGCGACGGCGCCAAGCTCGACGAGGACGGCGACATCTGGCTGCTCGGCCGCGTCGACGACGTGATGAACGTGTCCGGTCACCGGCTGTCCACCACGGAGATCGAGTCCGCGCTGGTCTCGCACCCCAAGGTCGCCGAGGCCGCGGTCGTCGGCGCCAAGGACGCGGACACCGGCCAGGCGGTCTGTGCGTTCGTGATCCTGCGCGAGGCGGCCGGTGACGGCGGCGACGACATCGTCAAGGAGCTGCGCGACCACGTCGCCAACGAGATCGGCAAGATCGCCCGCCCCCGGCAGATCATGGTCGTCCCGGAGCTGCCCAAGACCCGCTCCGGCAAGATCATGCGCCGGCTGCTCCGCGACGTCGCCGAGAACCGCGAGGTCGGCGACGTCACCACCCTCGCCGACTCCACCGTCATGGACCTCATCTCCGACAACCTCAAGTCCGGCTCCGCCGACGAGGACTGACAGCGTTGACGCCGAGGCGCGCGTAGTTGCGGTCGCTTGGCCGCAACAACGCGCGCCACGGCGTCATACTGGGCGCAACAACACGCGCCTCGGCGTAGGGTCGGGGACAGCAGGAACAAGGGTGTGCCGGGAAGTCTGGTCGGCGTCGTACTGACGTGTCCGCCGAGCACCAGGAGCAGCCGGTCCGATGATGTCCCGCCCGCGGTTCCTCCCCGATCCCGACAAGGGCGAGAGCACGTTCCTCGGCGACCTGTTCCGGCGAGAGACGGTCGGCGGCGGCGTGATGCTGCTGGCCGCGCTGGTCGCGGTGGTGTGGGCGAACACGCCCGCGGCCGACCGGTACGTCGCGGTGCAGCACGCCGTGATCGGCCCGCTCGACCTGGAGGCGTGGGCGGCCGACGGCGCACTGACGATCTTCTTCTTCGTGGCCGGGCTCGAGCTCAAGCGGGAGCTGGTGGTCGGCTCGCTGCGCCGGCCCGCGGACGCGGCCGTGCCGGTCGCCGCGGCGCTCGCCGGGGTCGCGACCCCGGCGCTCGTCTACACGGTCGTCAACACGCTCGCCGACGGCGACCTGGGCGGCTGGGCGATCCCGGCGGCCACCGACATCGCGTTCGCGCTGGCGGTGATGGCCCTGGTCGGGCGGTCGCTGCCGGACGCGCTGCGGGTCTTCCTGCTCACCCTCGCGGTGGTCGACGACCTGGTGGTGATCGCGATCATCGCGGTCTTCTACACCTCGGCGCTGCACCTGCTGCCGCTGCTGCTCGCGCTGCTCTGCCTCGCGGCGTACGCCGTGCTGCAGCGCCGCCGCGTCAGCACCGCACTCGTCTACGCACCGCTGGCCGTGGCCTGCTGGTGGTTCATGCACGAGAGCGGCGTGCACGCCACGGTGGCCGGCGTCGCGATGGGGCTGCTCACCCGGGTGCTGCCCGACCCCGGCGAGACCCGGTCGCCGGCGGAGCGCCTCGAGCACCGGTTCGAGCCGATCTCGGCGGGCCTGGTGGTGCCGTTCTTCGCGTTCCTGTCCGCCGGGGTCGGCGTGCACCTGGACCGCGCGTTCGTGACCGACCCGGTCGTGGTCGGCGTGGTGCTCGGGCTGGTGGTCGGCAAGCCCGTCGGCGTGCTGACCGGCGCGTGGACGGTCACCCGGCTGACCCGCGCCGAGCTGAACGCCGACCTGTCCTGGCGCGACGTCTTCGGGGTGGCGGTGCTCGCCGGCGTCGGGTTCACGGTCGCGCTGCTGGTGGCCGAGCTGTCGTTCGGCGCCGAGGAGGCCGAGGCCGCGAAGACCGCGGTGCTGCTCGGCTCGCTGGTCTCGGCTCTGCTGGCCGCGCTGGTGCTGGGTCGCCGCAGCCGCGCGCGCCGTACGTCGTGAGGGTCGTCGGGAACGCACACCCCCACCGGTAGTCTCGGGCCCTGAAGGAGGCGACATGACGAACCCACCCGCGCCGGTCCGTCGCAAGACGGAGGTCCCCAGCCGCGACGACCCCACGCTGGGCAAGCTGGTCGCCGACGCCAGCCGCGACATCTCGAACCTGGTCCGCAGCGAGATCGCGCTGCTCAAGTCGGAGCTGAAGATCAGCGCCCGGTTCGGCGGCGCGGCGGTCGGCCTCTTCGCCACGGCGGCGTTCCTGGTGCTGCTCGCGATCGTGATGCTCTCGGTCGCCATCGCCTACTTCATCCACTTCACCGGCCTCGACCTCGCCTGGTGCTTCCTCCTGGTGTTCCTGCTGTACGTCGTGGTGGCCGCCCTGCTCGGCCTGATCGGCGTGCGGATGGTCAAGCGGGTGCGCCCGCCGGAGCGCGCGATCCACCAGGCCCAGGAGACGAAGAACATCCTCAGTCGTGGCTGACGGTCTGCCGGATCCCGGGGAGCCGGTCGAGCTCCCGGGGCCCTGGCAGCACCGTCACGTCGCCGCCAACGGCGCCCGCTTCCACGTCGCAGAGGCCGGGGCGCACGACGCACCCCTGGTGCTGCTCGTGCACGGCTTCCCCGAGCTGTGGTGGTCGTGGCGCCACCAGCTCCCGGTGCTCGCCGACGCCGGCTACCGCGCGGTGGCGATGGACCTGCGCGGGTACGGCGGCTCCGACATGACCCCGCGCGGCTACGACCCGGTCACCCTCGCCCAGGACGTCGCCGGTGTGGTCAAGGCGCTCGGCGCCCGGCGCGCGACCGTGGTCGGTCACGGCTGGGGCGGGTACGTCGGGTGGGCGACCGCCGTGCTCCACGCGCGCGAGGTGTCGGCGCTGTGCGCGGTGTCCTCGCCGCACCCGCTGACCATGCTCGATGCGCTGCGCCGGCACCCACGACGGGTGGCCGCGCTGCGGCACGTGCTCGCGATGCAGGTGCCGATGCTGCCCGAGCGGCGGCTGGCCGACCCGGAGAGCGGCTACCTGCGCGACCACCTCGCAGCGTGGAGCGCGCCGGGGTCGGCGTTCCCGTCCGACGCCGAGGTGACGACGTACCAGCGGGCGATCGGGCGGTGGCCGTCGTCGCACTGCGCGTTGGAGTACCACCGCTGGCTGTTCCGGTCCCGGCTGCGTGCCGACGGCCGGCGGTTCAGCCGAGCCATGGGGCAGGCGGTCGCGCAGCCGGTGCTGTGCGTGGTCGGCGACGACGACCCGGCGCTGCCGCCGGACGGCGTGGCGAGCTCGCGGCGGCACGTCGCGGGCCCGCTGACCGAGGTGCGGGTGCCCGGCGTCGGCCACTTCCCGCACGAGGAGGAGCCCGACGCGGTCACCCGCGCGCTGCTCGACTGGCTGCCGACGACGCGCTGACCGCTACGCGCAGTCGCCGGTGGACACCCGGTTGTGCGCGGACAGGCCCTGCGCTCCGGCCTGCGACACCTGGTCGGCGGTGAGCGCGTAGCCGGTGTCGCCGTCGGTCACCGAGGCCGCGAAGATCACGCCGAGCACCTTGCCGGCCGACGACACCAGCGGACCGCCGGAGTTGCCGGGTCGGACCAGGGCGCGCAGCGAGTACACCTCGCGCACCACGGTGCCCTGCCCGTAGATGTCGGGGCTGCGCAGCCGCTGCTCGCCGCGGACCCGGGCGGCCTGCACGTTGAACGGGCCGTCCTGCGGGTAGCCGAGCACCGCCCCGGCCTGACGGGGCCGGGCCGGGCCGTCGAAGCGCAGGATCGGGCCGGCCACGTCGACGTCGAGCACCGCCACGTCGATATCGGGGTTGTAGTAGACGACGGTGGCCGGGTGCTCCTCGCCCTGCACCTCCACGACCGGGTGGTCCACCCCCGCGACCACGTGCGCGTTGGTCATCACCCGGTCGGGCGCGTAGAGGAACCCGGACCCCTCGACCCCGCGCTGGCAGTCGTTCTCGCCGCGGATCTTGAACACGCTCCGCTGCGCCCGCTGTACGTCGGGGTCGCGGGCGATCCGGCCGGGCGGCGGGCCGACCTCGGTGATCCGCTCGTTGGCGAACGGCTCGAGGTAGCGCGGGAAGAAGCTCGACCCGACCACGTCGTTGAAGGAGTTCAGCGCCTGCACGGCCTCGGCCGGCATCATGTTGTCGACCCGGTCGAGGACCACGGAGTCGCGCACCTCGCGGCTCGCCCAGGGCAGCTTCGCCCCGCTGACCGCGACGCCGAGCGCCCAGGCGACGACCAGCACCGCGGCCATGCTGAGTGCCGCGCCGCCGACCGCGTCGAGGGAGCGCGCTGGCTGCCAGGTGATCCGCGAGCGGATCTTCGCGCCGACGTACTGCAGCACGGCCTGGCCGAACGACGCGCAGATCAGCACCACGAACAGCGCGCCGAGCGACACCCACAGCGCCGGGTTCGCCTCGCCGAGCAGCTTCGGCGCGAGCCAGATGCCGAACAGGCCGCCGAGCAGCAGCCCCGCGGTCGCGAAGGCGCCGGCGACGAAGCCCTGCCAGTAGCCGGAGACGGCGTACGCGAGGACCAGGACGACGAGGAACCAGTCGAGGAGGTTCACGCGCGGCGGCCCTCGTCGCGCCGGGCCTGCTGGGTGGCGGCCAGCATGTGCTCGGGCAGGTCGCGCATGACCTCAGGGTCCCAGGGGCGGGTCCAGCCGAGGAAGTCGAACAGCCGGGCGATGATCCCGGCGGTGAAGCCCCACAGCAGCAGGTCCTTGTCGTCGCCGATCAGGAAGGCCGGGCCCTTCCAGCCCGACGGGTGCCGCACCGACACCCGGTGCGCCGGGTCGAGCAGCTCGTCGAGCGGCACCCGGTAGACCGCGTGCACCTCGCGGGGGTCGACCACCGTTACGTCGCTCTCCGTGCGCCACCAGCCGAGCACCGGCGTGACCGCGAAGTTGCTCGGCGGCAGCCACAGCTGCGGCAGCGTCGCGAACACGTCGACACCCGCCGGGTCGAGCCCGGTCTCCTCGCGGGCCTCGCGCAGCGCGGTGTCCTCCGCGGTCTCGTCGCCGTCGACCGACCCGCCCGGGAACGACACCTGTCCCGGGTGGGACCGCATGTCGTGGGCGCGCTCGGTGAGCAGCAGGTCGTGGCCCGCGGGCCCGTCGCCGAACAGCAGCAGCACCGCGCCCTGGCGGGTGGAGGAGTCCTCGGGTGGGACGAACCGGGTCAGGTCCTCGGCGCCGATCTCGGCGGCCGCGCGACGGACCGGCTCCAGCCAGTCGGGGAGCGCGGGGTCGTCGGGCACGGGGGCGAGCCTACCCACGGGTACTCACGCGGGAACGCGGACTCCGAGGCCCTTCTCGACGAGGCCGCGGAGCTCGGCGTAGGAGCGCACCACCCGGAACTGCACGTCGACCGAGCCGTCCGGCTTCACCAGCACCAGCCCGGGCAGCCCGCGGATGCCGAAGTCGGCTCGCAGCCGGCCGTCGGGGTCGGCGAGCAGCGGGTAGGTGACCCCGGTGTCCTTCACCAGCCGCAGCGCCATGTCGGGCCGGGTGTCGAGGTAGTCGACGCCGACCACCCGCACGCTGCCCTTCGCCTTCTCGTGCAGCTGCTGGTAGTAGGGCATCTCGGACCGGCACGGCCCGCACCACTGCGCGAAGAGGTTGATCACCAGCGGGCCCTGGAGCCGGGACAGCCGTACGTCGGGTCCGCCACCGAGGCACGCCAGCGACAGGTCGGGCAGGTCGCTGCTCGACGATCCGGGCCGGCAGGGCTCGACGCCGGCGGCCCGCTTGGCGGCCCGCAGCTGCGGGGTGTCGACCTGCACGTGGCTCTTCGGCACCGCGGCGGCGCTGGTGTCGCCACCGGCGTTCGACGAGCAGCCGGCGAGCAGCAGCAGGCAGGCGGCGAGGACGGTGACCAGGCGCGTCACGCCCGCCCCTCGGTCTTGACCAGCTTGGCGGCCTTGGCCGGGTCGGTCGGCCCCTCGCCGTAGGCCGGGCACCAGCGGGCGACCGGGCAGACGCCGCAGGCGGGGTTGCGGGCGTGGCACATCCGGCGGCCGTGCCAGATCAGGTGGTGGCACAGCATCACCCAGTCGCGCTTGGGGAACAGCGCCCCGACCTCGTGCTCGACCTTCACCGGGTCGGTCTCGGTGGTCCAGCCGAAGCGGCGGGCGAGCCGGCCGAAGTGGGTGTCGACGGTGATGCCCGGGACGCCGAAGCCGTTGCCGAGCACGACGTTGGCGGTCTTGCGGCCGACGCCCGGCAGCGACACCAGGTCGTCGAGCTTCGCCGGCACCTGGCCGTCGAACCGCTCGACGAGCGCCTGCGACAGCTTCAGCAGCGACTCGGTCTTGGCCCGGAAGAACCCGGTCGGCTGGATGATCGCCTCGAGCTTCTCCCGGTCGGCCGCGGCCATCGCCTGCGCGTCGGGGTAGGCGGCGAACAGGGTGGGGCGCACGGCGTTGACCCGGCGGTCGGTGGTCTGCGCCGACAGCACCGTCACGACCAGCAGCTCGAAGGGGTTGTCGAAGTCGAGCTCGATGGTTGCGTCAGGGTAGGTCTCGGCCAGCACCCGGTTGATCTTGCGGGCTCGCCGTACGAGGGAGGTGTCGGGCACGCGACCAGCGTAGGCGGGTGCACCGACGGCCCCGGAGGCACCGGCTGATTACGGGAAACCGCTGGTGATGCGACAGACTGTGACCCAACAGACACCCTCGGCCGGGCCTGGCCGGCGGTCAGAAGAGAGGAACACTCGTGGACAACGACGTGCTGCGCCAGTCGCCACTGTTCAGCGCACTCGACGACGAGGCTGCCACCGCGCTGCGGGCGTCGATGAGCGAGACCCGGCTGCGGCGTGGCGAGGTGCTGTTCCACGAGGGCGACGAGGGCGACAAGCTCTACATCGTCACCGAGGGCAAGGTGAAGCTCGGCCGCACCTCCACCGACGGCCGCGAGAACCTGCTGGCGATCCAGGGCCCCGGCCAGATGTTCGGCGAGCTCTCGCTGTTCGACCCGGGCCCGCGCTCCGCGACGGTCACCGCGGTCACCGACGCGACGTTCTCCTCGCTGTCCCACGAGGACCTGCTCAAGTGGCTCGACGGCCGCCCGGCCGTCGCCCGCGGCCTGCTCGCCCAGCTCGCCGGCCGGCTGCGCCGGGCCAACGACGTGGTCGCCGACCTGGTGTTCTCCGACGTGCCCGGCCGGGTCGCCAAGGCGCTGCTCGACCTCGCCGACCGGTTCGGTCGTACGGCGGACGACGGCGTGCACGTGCACCACGACCTCACCCAGGAGGAGCTCGCCCAGCTCGTCGGCGCGTCGCGGGAGACCGTGAACAAGGCGCTCGCCGACTTCGTGTCGCGCGGCTGGCTGCGCCTCGAGCCGCGCTCGGTCGTGATCATGGACATCGAGCGGCTGTCGCGGCGGGCTCGCTAGTCCCTCGCGCGAAGGTCGAGGTAGTCGATCTGCGCGCGGACGCTGAGCTCCGCGGCCCCCCAGAGCACCGGGTCGACGTCGGCGTACACCACCTCGACCACCTGCCTGGCCAGGTCGTCGGCGGACGGGTCCAGCGACTCCAGCGCGGCCCGCACCTGCTCCAGCCGCTCCTGCCGGTGCGCGAGGTAGAAGTCGAGCGCCGCCAGCGCGTCGTCGATCACCGGGCCGTGACCGGGCCACACCGCGGTGACCTCCCGCTCGGCGGCGAGCGCGTGCAGCCGGTGCAGGGAGTCGAGGTACGCGCCGAGCTGGCCGTCGGGGTGCGCGACGACCGTGGTGCCGCGGCCGAGCACGGTGTCGCCGGTGAGCACGGTGCGTTCCTGCGGCAGCACGAACGACAGCGAGTCGGAGGTGTGTCCCGGAGTCGCCACCACGTGCACCTCGAGGCCGTCGACCTCGACCACGTCGCCCTCCCCCAGGCCCTCGGAGCCGAGCCGGTGCCGCGGGTCGAGCGCTCGGAC
>JABFXA010000154.1 GCA_013361955.1 Nocardioidaceae bacterium | reverse complement strand
CACCGCGCCCCCTCGGGCGGCGACCCGGGCGCCGGCAACGGCGGCAGCCCCGACGAGGGCTTCCACCCGCATCGCGAGCCGGCCGCCGACGCGGCCCGGCGTACCCGCACGACCACGGGCACCCGCGCCACCGGCGTGGACCTCACGGTCTGACGAACCACGAACGAGACGAGGAACCAGATGAGCGTCAGCGCCACCGAGGGCGCCGGGTCGTATTTCGGCGCCGCCAGCGTCAACACCACCGGCAGCACCGGCAGCAGCACCGGCAGCAGCACCGGCAGCAGCATGGACGGCACCACGTCCCAGATGGACAAGGACCTGTTCCTGAAGCTGATGGTGGCGCAGCTGCGCAACCAGGACCCGATGAACCCCACGGACTCCTCGCAGTTCCTGGCGCAGACCGCGCAGTTCACGTCGCTCGAGAAGCTGACGGCGGTCGCCGACCAGACGTCGCAGGCGCTGTCCGCGCAGCTCGCGTTCGGTGCGAGCGGCCTGGTCGGCAAGAGCGTCACCTACACCGACGAGGCGGGGGCCGAGCAGGCGGGCACCGTCGGGTCGGTCCGCTTCACCTCGACCGGCCCGGTGCTGACCATCGGCGACGACGAGATCGCCCTGGGCAACGTCGTCCAGGTCACCGGCTAGCACAGCCCCCAGCACGACCCCCCAGCACCACAGGCACACCAGCAGCACCCCGCAGCACCCGCTGCACGGCGAAACACACCTTGGGAGGAACCACATGCTTCGCTCGCTCTTCTCCGCGATCAGCGGACTGCGCGCCAACCAGTTCATGCTCGACGTGACCGGCAACAACATCGCGAACGCCAACACCGCCGGCTTCAAGGCCAGCAACGTGGTGTTCCAGGACACCCTGAGCCAGATGCTCACCGCGGGCGCCGCACCGGCCGGTGGCCGCGGCGGCACCAACCCGATCCAGGTCGGCCTCGGCGTCCAGGTCGGCGGCGTCAGCACCAACTTCGGCCAGGGCTCCGCGCAGATCACCGGCCGCGCCACCAACCTGATGATCCAGGGCGACGGGTTCTTCGTGATCCGCCGCAACGGCGAGGACCTGTTCACCCGCGCCGGTGCGTTCAACTTCGACAACGCCGGCAACCTGGTCACCCCGGACGGCGACGTCGTGCAGGGCTACCCGTCGAACGGCAGCGGCGGCATCAACACCGCGGGCGGGACCCAGGACATCAGCATCCCGGACCTCGCGAACGAGAACGCCGCGAACCCGCTGACCTCCTACAACATCGGCAGCGACGGCGTGATCACCGGCATCTACGCCGACGGCACCAAGACCCCGCTGTTCCAGGTGGCGATGGCCGACTTCTCCAACCCGGACGGCCTGGACAAGGTCGGCGACACGGCGTACCGCGCCAGCAACAACTCGGGCCCGGTGCAGCTCGGCGCCCCGGGCACCGGCCGTCGCGGCACCCTGATGGGCTCCACCATCGAGATGTCGAACGTCGACCTCGCCCAGGAGTTCACCAACCTGATCATCGCCCAGCGCGGCTTCCAGGCCACCTCGCGCGTGATCACCACCTCGGACCAGGTGCTCGAGGAGCTCGTGAACATCAAGCGCTGACCCAGGTCCGCGCGACGGCGCGGGCGCGGCCCGAGGAGGCTCCGCCCGCGCCGGCTTTACCGGGTGAACACCTCAGGTGCGACGCCCGGCTGCCGATGAGAGAGGTGCTGGCCACGGACGGCCAGCGGACACACGCACAAGGATGGTGCATCGATGATCGTGCTCACCCGTCTCACGGGCGCGCAGTTCGCTCTCAACCCCGACCTGGTCGAGCGGGTGGACTGCACCCCCGACACGGTGCTCACCCTGGTCGACGGCACCAAGTACCTGGTGGCCGAGAACCTCGACGAGGTCGTCGAGGCGGTGCTCGGTTTCCGCGCCCGCGTCGTCGCCGGCGCCGAGTCCTTCGACCGCGGTGCCACCTCCAGCGCACGGCGCACCCGTCTCTCCGCCGTACCGGACGACCGGGCCGAGCCCCGGGCGACCGTGCCGGCCCGTGACGAGACGGGGTCGCTCTGATGGACAAGGCGACCCTGATCGGGATCGGCGGCGGCCTCGGCATCATCGTCGTGGCCAACGTCATCGAGGGCGGGAACCCGGCCTCGCTGCTGATCCTCCCCGCGATGCTGCTCGTCTTCGGCGGCACCATCGGCGCCGCCGTCGCCGGCGGCACGATGGCCGACGTCAAGGCCGCGATCTCGGCGCTCATCCGGGCGTTCACCTGGAAGCCGCAGCCCGCCGGCGACCTGGTCCCGGTGGTGGTGGGCCTGGCCGACAAGGCCCGCCGCGAAGGCCTGCTCACGCTCGAGGACGCGGTCAGCAAGGTGGACGACGAGTTCCTCAAGAAGGGGATCAGCCTGGTCGTCGACGGCACCGACCCCGAGGAGCTCCGGGAGATCCTCGAGGGCGAGGTGGACGCCAAGCGCGCGGAGGACAAGCACAGCGCGAAGTTCTTCAACGACATGGGCGGCTACGCGCCCACCATCGGCATCATCGGCACCGTCATGGGCCTGGTGCACGTGCTCGAGAACCTCTCCGAGCCCGACAAGCTCGGCCACCTGATCGCCGGCGCCTTCGTGGCCACCCTCTGGGGCGTGATGACCGCCAACATCATGTGGCTGCCGATCGGCAACCGGCTGAACCGGCTCAGCGAGCTGGAGGCGGCCCGCATGGAGCTGGTGATCGAGGGCGTGCTCTCGGTGCAGGCCGGCGCCAACCCGCGGGTGGTCGCCCAGCGGCTCGAGTCGCTGCTGCCCGCCGGGGCCCGCGAGCCGTCCAGCAAGGCGGCGTGACGTGGCGGCCCGGTCCCGGCGCCGCCGCGGTGGGCACGAGGAGGCGCACGGCAGCCACGAGCGCTGGCTGATCACGTACGCCGACATGATCACGCTGCTGATGGTGCTGTTCATCGTGATGTTCGCGATCAGCCAGGTCGACCAGCGCAAGTTCAACCAGCTCAAGGACGGGATGGCGGCCGGCTTCGGCGAGAGCTCCTCGCCGTTCCAGGGCACCGACGGCGCGATGACCGCCGAGGGGATGGCCGCGCTCACGCCGATCCGCCCGCAGGACCCGAGCGGCTTCAAGCCGTCGGACAGCACCCAGACGCAGTCGGTCAGCACCCAGGGCAGCAGGGTCCCCGCGCAGGTCGCCCAGGACTACGCCGACGCCAAGGACGAGGTGGAGCGCCTCGAGGACCTGGAGCGGAGGATCGCCGCGATCCTGCGCCGGCACGGGCTGCGCCAGGACGTGCAGTTCCGGATCGACGAGCGCGGCCTGTCGATCAGCCTGGTCTCGCGGCACATCGTGTTCCAGGCGAACGTCGCGGACCTGTCGGCGCGCGGCAAGAAGGTGCTCGCCGTCCTGGCGCCGGTGCTCCGCGCGCTGCCGAACCAGGTGGACGTCGACGGCCACACCAACCAGGTGAAGGTGAAGCCGAAGTACTACCCGACCGACTGGGAGCTGTCCGCGGCCCGCGCGGTGACGGTGCTGCGGTACCTCGCCGAGCACGGCCGGGTGCCGCAGTCCCGGATGGTCGCCGTCGCGTTCGGCCACGAGAAGCCGCTGCGCGACCCGGCCCTGCCCGGCGCGGCCGCGCTGAACAAGCGGGTCGACCTGGTCGTCGTCTCGGGTGCTTCCGAGGGCGCCCGCAAGCTCTTCACGAAGGTGATCGCCGACCGATCGGGCGGCGCACCGCACAACGGATCGGATGGATGAGATGAGCGTCGTGGACATCGCCAAGCCCGCGGACACCGAGGCAGCGGCCCCGGCGAAGAAGGGCGGCAAGAAGAAGCTCCTCGTGGTGGTGCTGCTGGTGGCGCTGCTCGGTGGTGGCGGCGGGTACTGGTTCCTGCTCAAGCCGTCGGGCGAGCCCAAGGCGCCCGAGCCCGGTGCGGTGGTGACCCTCGAGCCGATCCAGGTGAACCTGACGGACGGGCACTACCTGCGCATCGGCATCGCGCTGCAGGCCAGCAAGGACGCCGGCGAGGAGGTCGACGGCAGCAAGGCGCTGGACGCGACCATCGAGACCTTCAGCGGTCGCAGCATGGACGAGCTGGGTCGGGGCGCGATGCGCGAGAAGCTGAGGAAGGTGCTCGAGCACCGCCTCGACGAGGCCTACGAGGGTGAGGTGATCGGGGTCTACTTCACCGACTTCGTGACCCAGTAGACCCCGGTCCGTCCCCGGTTCGGTGCCCACCCGGGCGCCGGGCGGGGTCGCCCACGACGATTCCCGGCGGTTTCGCTCAGGTCCGGGCGGTCCCGACCGATAGCAGGGTCGTGACCGCCTCCCCCCTGACGCCCTCCGGCGCTGCCGCGCGCCCGCAGCGCCGCCGCCGGGGCACGGGCACGGTCTCGCCGTACGACTTCCGGCGGCCGGTGACGCTGTCCCGCGAGAACTCGCGGCTGCTGCAGATCACCTTCGAGGCGTTCGCCCGCCAGGCCGCCAGCGTGGTCACCACCGCGCTCCGCTCGGTCTGCCACTGCGACCTGGTCTCGATGGACCAGGTCTCCTACAGCGAGTACGCCGAGTCGCTCGGCGAGTCCGCGTTCATGGCGGTGGTCTCGGCCGAGCCGCTCAAGCAGCCGGCCGTGCTCGCCACCCCGCTCGCGATGACGATGACCTGCATCGACACGCTGCTCGGCGGGCCGGGCGTCGGCCCCTACCCGGAGCGGCCGCTGACCGACCTGGAGAGCGCGGTCATCGCCCCCCTCTACGAGCGGATGGTCGCCGAGCTCCGGCCGACGATGGCCTCCCTGGTCGACCTCGACCCGCGGATCACCGCGGTGGAGTACAGCCCGCAGCTCGCCCAGGTCGCCTCCGCCTCGGAGATGATGGTGGTCGCCCGCTACGCGCTGCGGATGGGCGAGACCCAGCACCCGCTCTCGCTGTGCCTGTCGCTGTCGAACCTGATGCCGTTCGTGCAGGCCGCCGCGTCCGCCGACGACATGAGCGACGCCGACCGGCAGGCCCGCGTGGTCGCCACCGGTCACCTCACCTCGGCCCTGCAGGACGTGCCCGTCGACGTGGCCGTGCGCTACCGCACCACGATGGCCAGCCCCCTCGAGCTCGCCGGCCTCGGCGTCGGCGACGTGGTCCGGCTCAAGCACCCCACCCAGGCACCGCTCGACGTGGTCGCCGCCGACGTCGTCTTCGCCCACGCCACCGCCGGCAGCCAGGGTCGCAGCCTGGCCGCCCTCGTCGTCGCATCCGCGCACCAGGAGAACCCATGAACCAGACCGGAGCCCCGGCTGCCGCCCCCGTCGTCGCCGCGGCCGAGGCGCTCGCCGCCGCGCTGCCGTCCGTCGAGCCGGTCGCACCCGGCCTGCCCGGTACGGCGGCCGACGTCGACCCC
>JABFXA010000205.1 GCA_013361955.1 Nocardioidaceae bacterium | reverse complement strand
AAGGCCGTCCAGCCCGGCGGCAGTGACCGGCCGTCGCTGGGGGCGGGGGAGGCGCGGTGGCCGATCACCAGCGCGAGCAGCGCGTCGCGGTCCAGGTGCCGGCCGGCGGCCGCCGTGAGCGCCTCGGCCGGCTCGAACGTGGTGACCAGCGTGGTCCGCCGGTCCGCCGCCCGCAGCCGGGTCAGCAGCGGGGTGAAGTCGGAGTCCGACGAGGCCACCACGAACTCCTCGACCCGCGCGGGGCCGTGCAGCGCGTCCATGGCGTCGACGGCCAGCCGGATGTCGGCGGCGTTCTTCAGCTGCGGCGTCAGCGGTGGGCAGTCGACCACCTCGAACCCGGCCCGCGCGAAGTGCCGGCGGAACGGCAGGAACGGGATGCGCGGCTCGTCCGGTCGCGGGTGGCGGGCCGAGCCGCCGGCGTTGACGTAGCAGCGCAGGTGCAGCCAGCGGGGCCCGCCGAGCTCCTCGGTGAGCCGCGGCAGCCACGCCTCGGGGTGCTCCGCGAAGCGCAGCGCGGCCCCCTCGTCCTGCTCGAGCAGCCCGCTGAACACGTTGTCGAAGTCGACGTACAGCGCGGCAGGTGCGCCGGTCACGGCTCGACGATAGGCCGGGTAGGACAGGATGGCCGCATGCGTCCGATGCTCGCCTCGAAGGGCAGCCACGTGCCGACCGGCAGCGCGTGGGTGCACGAGGTGAAGTGGGACGGCGTCCGGGTGCTCGCCGAGGTGGCGGACGGCCGGCTGCGGCTCTGGTCGCGCAACGAGAACGAGATCACCGCCGCCTACCCCGAGCTCCGCGGCCTCGCCGACCTGGGCCGCGACGTGCTGCTCGACGGCGAGCTGGTGGCCTTCACCGACGGGGTGCCGCGGTTCTCCGCGATCGCCGACCGCATGCACGTGCGCAACGTGCGCCGTGCCCAGGAGCTGTCCCGGGTGAACCCGGTGACGCTGCTGGTCTTCGACCTGCTCCGCCTCGACGGCGAGGACGTGATGGGCCGGCCGCTGTCCGAGCGTCGCGCGCTGCTCGAGTCGCTGGGCGTGCAGGGCCCGAGCTGGCAGGTGCCCGCGACGTACGGCGACGGGCGGATGCTGCTCGACGCGACGGAGCAGCAGGGTCTCGAGGGGATCGTCAGCAAGAAGCTGTCCTCGCGCTACCACCCGGGCCGCCGCACGGAGAGCTGGCTGAAGTTCCCGCACCGGCACACCGGCTCGTACGTCGTGGGCGGCTGGCGCCTCGAGACCGACAGCGACACCCGGATCGGCGCGGTGCTGGTCGGCGAACCCACCGGCGAGGGGCTGGCCTACCGGGGCCGGGTCGGCAGCGGCATCGCCGGCCGGACCGGCCAGCGGCTGCTCGAGGTGCTCGGCCCGCTCGCCGCCGACGCGTCGCCGTTCTGCGACGAGGTGCCCAAGGTCGACGCGCTCGGCACCACCTGGGTGCGCCCCGAGGTGGTCGTCGAGGTCGCCTCGCTCGGCCTCACGCCCGGCCTCCGGCTGCGGCAGCCGAGCTACCTCGGCACCCGCGCCGACCTCGCCCCTGCCGACCTGGAGGTGCGCGGTGGCTGAGCGGACCGAGGAGGTGATGGTCGACGTCGACGGCCGCACCCTCAAGATCGTCAACCTGTCGAAGGTGATGTACCCGACCACCGGCACCACCAAGGGCGAGGTGCTCAACTACTACGCGCGGGTCGCGCCGGTGCTGCTGCCGCACCTCCACGACCGCGCGGTCACCCGGATCCGCTGGCCGCACGGCACCGGCGACATGCAGTTCTTCGAGAAGAACCTGCCCTCCGGCGCGCCGTCCTGGCTGCGCACCGTGACGGTCCCGTCGACCGGCTCCCGCGGCGGCCGCAGCGACAAGATCGTGTTCCCGGTGATCGAGGGGCTCGCCGACCTGACGTACTTCGCCAACCTGGCCTCGCTCGAGCTGCACGTGCACCAGTGGACGGTCGGCCGCAACGGCCGGCCGCGGAACCCGAACCGGATGGTCATCGACCTCGACCCGGGCGCACCCGCCGGGCTGCAGGAGTGCTGCGAGGTGGCGCTGCTGGTCCGCGACAAGCTCGAGGAGCGGGGGCTCTCCGCGGCGCCGGTGACCTCCGGCAGCAAGGGCCTGCACATGTACGCCGCCCTGCCCGGCCGGAGCAACGCCGACGAGGTGCGCGACCAGGCGCAGGAGATCGCCCAGGAGCTCACCGCCGAGCACCCGAGGCTCGTGCTGTGGAAGATGACCAAGTCTCTGCGCGGCGGCAAGGTGTTCCTCGACTGGAGCCAGAACACCGCCGCGAAGACCACCATCTCGCCGTACTCCCTGCGCGGGCGCGACCGGCCGTACGTCGCCGCGCCGCGCACCTGGGAGGAGATCGAGGAGGGGGCCGGCGAGGGGCTCGGCCAGCTCACCCACGAGGAGGTGCTGGCCCGGGTCGACGAGCACGGGGACATCTTCGGAGACCTGCTCGGGGGGCCTTAAATACGAAGCCCGCCGCACCCGGGAGACGGCGGAGTTCATATCGACCCCGAGGTCGTGCTGCCGGGAGGGTTGCCCGTCGCCGGTCAGCGAAACACTGCGCCCCCTGCAACGACCGGCGGCCCCCTGGGGTTACGGCCCCCGGGACGGATAGTCCGGAACGTTTCGCAGGTCCGAAAGCCGCTCCGACCTGCGAAACGTTCCGGACTATCCGGGGGTCACTGGACGACGGTGAGGATGCCGGCGACCAGGAAGCCGACCACGGTGAGCAGCCCGACCGCCCGGCCGCCGTGGTGGAAGGCCTCCGGCATCATCGAGTCGGCCAGCATCACCAGGACCGCGCCGCCGGCGAACCCCTCGGCGATCGCCGAGGCGTGCGTGAGCCGGTCGGCGGTCAGGAACCCGAGCAGCGACGCGAGCCCGCAGACCGCGGTCAGCCCGGTCCACATCCAGAAGATCCGGCGGTCCGACGTCCCGGCCTCCTGCAGGCTGGTGGTGCCGGCCAGGCCCTGCGCGATGTTCGAGACGAACACCGCGGCCAGGAACGCCACGCTGATCGACCCGCCGAGGGCCAGCGTGAGCCCGAGGATGAACGCCTCCGGTACGCCGTCCAGCAACGCGCCCAGGAACATCGCCGACCCGGACCCCTCGGCGCCCATGCCCTGCTGGATCGACTGCCGGCTGCCGCCGCCGCGCCGGTCGAGGACCTGGTCGGCGGCGTAGTACACGACCGCGCCGGCCAGGAACGCCACCGCGGTCGCCCAGGTCTCCTCGAGCCTTGCCCGGGGGATCAGCTCGTAGGCGACCGCGCTGAGCAGGGTGCCCGCGCCGAACCCCATCATCAGCCCGGTCGCGCGCTCCGAGCGGCCGAGCGGCTTGGCGAGCAGCTGGCCGAGGTACAGCGAGGCCGAGGACAGCGCTCCCCAGAACAGGGCGGCTGCTGCGCTGCTGGGGTCCACGCGGCCAGGCTAGGGGTCGTCCCACCGGTCACTCCAGACACCCGCACCTCAGGTTGTCCACAGATCCCCGGACGACCCTTCCGCCCCGGACGTGCGCCTCGCCATACTCGCCGGAACGGCCGGGTCACCCGGACCCGACCGTCGATCTCGGGGACCGACGGGGACATGAGCCTGACCTTCTCTGGCGGCACGGGCACGCACGCCCGCACGGTGGAGTCACTCGACGCGGCGCTGCGCTCCGCCGTCCGGCGCGACGGCGTCGACCCGCAGCGCGAGCCCGGCGTCGTCCGTCGGCTGGCCGGCCGGGTCGTCGACGAGCACGACCAGCGCAGCCTCACCGGCGCGGTGCCGGCCGTCGACGACCACGACGCGGTGGTGGACGAGCTCGTCGCGCAGGTGTCCGGCTTCGGGGCGCTCCAGCGCTACCTCGACGACCCCTCGGTCGAGGAGATCTGGATCAACGACCCGAGCCGGGTCTTCGTGGCCCGCGGTGGCCGGCACGAGCTCACCTCCACGATCCTGACCCGCGCGCAGGTCGAGGAGCTGGTCGAGCGGATGCTCAAGTCCAGCGGCCGCCGGGTCGACGTCAGCCAGCCGTTCGTCGACGCGGTGCTGCCCGACGGGCACCGGCTGCACGTCGTGCTCGAGGGCATCTCGCGGGGGTTCTCGGCGGTCAACATCCGCAAGTTCGTGGTCCGCGCCGCCCGGCTCTACGACCTGGTCGCGCTCGGCTCGATGACCGAGCACGCCGCGGCGTTCCTCGACGCGTCCGTGCGCGCCGGCCTCAACATCGTGGTCGCGGGCGGCACCCAGGCCGGCAAGACCACGCTGCTCAACTGCCTGGCCGCGAGCATCCCGGGCCACGAGCGGGTGGTGTCGGTGGAGGAGGTCTTCGAGCTGCGGTTCGGCCACCCCGACTGGGTGGCGATGCAGACCCGGCAGCCGGGGCTGGAGGGCACCGGCGAGATCCGGCTGCGCGACCTGGTCAAGGAGAGCCTGCGGATGCGGCCCTCGCGGATCGTGGTGGGGGAGGTGCGCTCCGAGGAGTGCCTCGACCTGCTGCTCGCGCTCAACGCCGGGCTGCCCGGGATGGCCTCGCTGCACGCCAACTCCGCCCGCGAGGCGCTGGTGAAGATGTGCACGCTGCCGCTGCTCGCCGGCGAGAACATCTCCGCCCGCTTCGTCGTGCCGACCGTCGCCGCGTCGGTCGACCTGGTCGTGCACCTCGGCATCACGGCCGACGGCGTACGCCGGGTCGAGGAGATCGTCGCCGTACCAGGTCGGGTCGAGAACGACGTGATCGAGACGGAGTCCTTGTTCAAGCAGACCTCGCGCGGGCTGGTGCGCACCCAGGGGATGCCGCCCCGTGCCGAGCGGTTCGACCGGGTCGGGCTCGACGTCCGGGCGCTGCTCAACGGAGGCGTGTGACGTGGGCACGGCCCTCGGTCTCGGGGTGGGCGTCGGCCTGCTGCTGGTCTGGCTGGCGCTGACCTCACCGCTGCCCGACCGGCCGACCGGCGACCGGCCGGGCCTGCTGCGCGACCTGCTCGACCGGGCCGGGCTGCCGGCCACCACGGTGGCGGCCGTGTGGTCGGTCTGCGCCGGCTGTGGGCTGCTCGCGTTCGTGGCCGTGCAGGTGGTGTCGCGCACGGCGACCGTCTCCACGGTGTTCGGCGCGATGGCGGCGTACCTGCCGTGGGCGCTGCTGGCCGGACGCGCCCGCCGCCGGCAGCGCGAGCTCGCCGAGGTATGGCCCGAGGCGGTCGACAACCTCGCCTCCGCCGTCCGCGCCGGGCTGGCCCTGCCCGAGGCCCTTGCCCAGCTCGCGGTCCGCGGGCCGGAGCCGCTGCGCGAGCCGTTCGCGGCGTTCGCCGCCGACTACCAGGTCACCGGCCGGTTCGGGGAGAGCCTCGACCGGCTCAAGGACCGGCTCGCCGACCCGGTGGGGGACCGGGTGATCG
>JABFXA010000217.1 GCA_013361955.1 Nocardioidaceae bacterium | reverse complement strand
GAGAGCTTCAACCGCTGGTGGGCGGACCTCGGGGACCCGAGACTGGACGAGTCGACCGCCCGACGGCTCGTCGAGGGCGTGACCGCCGAGACCGGGGACGGCACCGAGGCTCTGGTGGCCGCCCGCGACGCGCGCCTGACGGCGGTCATCGCCGCCACCCACGGCAGCACCTGACCCGAGCACACCGACTCCAGGAGAGGCCACCGATGAGCGAGACAACCCAGCAGCCGCCGTACGCATCGACCAACCCGGCCACCGGAGAGGTGGTGGCGCGCTTCGACCTGGCGACGGACGCCGCCGTCGACGCCGCCCTCGCCGCCGCGGCCGCCGGCTTCGAGACCTGGCGCGCGACCACCATCGAGGAACGGGCGGCGGTGGCCACCAAGGTCGGCGCGCTGTTCGCAGAACGCGCCGACGAGCTCGCGCGGATCGCGACCGAGGAGATGGGCAAGCCCCTCGGCGAGGCCGTCGAGGAGGTCGAGTTCTGCCAGGCCATCTTCGAGTACTACGGACAGCACGGACCGGAGCTGGCCGCCGACCAGCCGATCACCGCGGTCTCCGGCGACCGCGCCGTCGTGCAGAAGCGCCCGATCGGCGTGCTGCTCGGCGTGATGCCGTGGAACTTCCCCTACTACCAGGTGGCCCGCTTCGTCGCGCCGAACCTGGTGCTCGGCAACACGATGCTGCTCAAGCACGCCGAGTCCGTGCCGCGGTGCGCGGAGGCCGTCCAGCGGCTGCTCGACGACGCCGGCGCCCCGTCGGGTGTCTTCCAGAACGTGTTCGCGTCGTTCGCGCAGGTGGAGCGGATCATCGCCGACCCGCGTGTCCAGGGTGTGTCGCTCACCGGCTCCGAGCGCGCGGGCCGGGCCGTGGCCGAGCTCGCCGGGCGGCACCTGAAGAAGTGCGTGCTGGAGCTCGGCGGCTCCGACCCCTACGTGGTGCTGGACAGCGACGACGTCGAGCAGGCCGCGACCCAGGCGTGGAGCACCCGGATCTACAACACCGGCCAGGTGTGCAACGCGAACAAGCGGATCATCGTCTCCGACGACCTGTACGAGCCGTTCGTGGCCAAGCTCGTCGACCTGGCGCGGGCGATGCGGCCGGGCGACCCGGCCGGCCTCGAGGACGGCGGCTACGCACCGATGTCGTCGCAGGCCGCCGTCGACCGGCTGCGCGACGTCGTCGACGACGCCGTCGCCCAGGGCGCCCAGCTGCACGCCGGCGAGGCCGGGTCGTCGGTGGGCGCGTACTACCCGCCGGCCGTGCTGACCGGCGTCACCCCGGACATGCGGGCCTACCGCGAGGAACTCTTCGGACCGGTCGCGGTCGTCTACCGGGTCGGCTCGGACGACGAGGCGCTGCGGCTGGCGAACGACACGCCGTACGGCCTCGGCGGCGCGGTGTTCAGCACCGACCCGGAGCGGGCGGCCCGGGTCGCCTCGCAGCTCGACGTCGGGATGGCCAACGTCAACACGCCGGCCGGCGAGGGAGCCGAGGTGCCGTTCGGCGGCGTGAAGCGCAGCGGCTTCGGGCGCGAGCTGGGCCCGCTGGGCATGGACGAGTTCGTCAACAAGCGGCTGTTCTACGTCAAGGCGGGCGCGGAGCCCGAGGGCGCACGGTGTTCGCCGGCCGCACCGCACTGGTGGTCGGCGCCCGCGGCGGCATCGGCCGGGCGGTCGTCGCGCGGTTCCTCCGGGAGGGCGCCACGGTCTACGCCGCGGACCTGCCGTCCCCGGCCGGCGGCGACGACGCCCGGTTCCTGCCGCTGGACGTCACGTCGGAGCCGCAGGTCGCGGCCGCCCTCGACACCGTCCGCGAGCGGTCCGGTGCGCTGCACGTCCTCGTCAACGCGGCCGGCGTCGAGGTCGAGAAGACCATCGAGGAGACCACCCTGGAGGACTGGGAGCGCTCGTTCGCGGTGAACGTGACCGGCACCTTCCTGACCAGCAAGCACGCGCTGCCACTGCTGCGCGAGGCCGCCCGCGAGGTCGGCACCGCCTCGATCGTCAACTTCGGCTCGTACGACGGCTTCATCGCCGACCCGGGGCTGGCGGCGTACTGCGCCACCAAGGGCGCCGTGCACGCGCTCACCCGGGCGATGGCCTGCGACCACGGGCCGGACGGGATCCGGGTGAACGCGGTCTGTCCCGGCTACATCGACACCCCGATGCTGCAGGGCTTCTTCAACGGCGCGGGGTCGGGCGGCGGCGGGCGATCCATCGACGAGCTGCAGGACGCGGTCCGCGAGCTGCACCCGATGCGCCGATACGGCAGCCCGGACGACGTCGCCAACCTGGTCGCCTGGCTCTCCTCCGACGAGGCCCGCTACGCCTCGGGCCAGCTCTGGGTGCTCGACGGCGGGCTGACCGCCCAGGTCCAGCAGATGCGGGCGTGACCGCGCTGGGCCCGCACACCGCCCTGGTCACGGGTGGCAGCCGCGGCATCGGGCGCGCCGTCGTCGAGCGGCTCGCGGCCGACGGCGCCCGGGTGGCCACCTGCGGCCGCGGGAGCCGCCCGGGTGACCTGCCGGACGACGTGCTCTGGGTGCGGGCCGACGTGTCCGACCCCGACCAGGCCGCGCGCCTGGTCGCGACGACCCGCGGCGAGCTCGGACCGGTGTCGCTGCTGGTGAACAACGCCGGCGTCCAGGTGGAGCGGACGGTCGCCGACTCCACCGACGACGACTGGGACCTGGTCGTGGGCACGAACTGCCGTGGCACCTTCCACACCTGCCGCGCCGTCCTCCCGGACATGGCCGGTACCGGTGGCGTGATCGTCAACATCGGGTCCATCTCCGGGGAGACCGCCGACCCCTCGATGGCGCTCTACAACGCCTCCAAGGCGTTCGTGCACGCCCTCACCCGGTCCATCGCGGTCGACCACGGGCCCGCGGTGCGCTGCAACGCGATCCTGCCCGGCTGGATCCGCACCGAGATGGCCGACGACGCCTTCGCGCTCGCCGACGACCCGGCTGCCGCCCGGGCGGACGCGGTCGCGCGCCACCCCACCGGCCGGCTCGGCGAGCCGGCCGACATCGCGGCCACCGTCGCCTGGCTGGCGTCGGACGATGCTGCATTCGTGACCGGGCAGTGCGTCACCGTCGACGGCGGCCTGACCGCGGCCTCACCGCTGCGACCGGGGTTGACCTAGCGTTGCAAAGACGGCGAAGACGGCAATTGCGGTAACTCGCCACGAAGGCCGCATCCTGGAACCTATCCTCGGTGGGTGGACGTGATCACGACGCTGGCCTGGGCCGTCGGCCCGGCTGCCGGCGTGGTCATCGGCCCGCTGATGGCGGTGCTGCACCTCGTGGCGGGCATCAAGTCGCATCGCGCCTGGCCGATTTGGACCGGTGTCGTGCTGCTGGCCGCCCTCGCCGGGTCGATCTGGCTCTACTGGCACACGCTGTACCTCGGCATCGACTATGTCGCCGGGCCGGACCCGAGGTCGATCCCCGGTCACGTCACGCTTCTCGAGACCGCGGCCCTCGCCCTGAGCGTGACCTTCTGCCTGACCCTCGTGGTCACCGCCGTCGTCGCCGTCGGCGGGCGTGACGACCGGCCCTTCGACGTACCGCGCTCGCGGCTGTCCTGACCGGCCCCGGCGGCTGGACGTAGGGGTCTTCGTGCCCGGACTTCACGACCTTCCCGACATTCCCGACGACGGGATGCCCTGACCCTGTTGCCCTCTTCGATCTCGTGCGCATACTGCGGTGTCGTACTCAGAGGGAGGGTCAGCATGAAGCTCAACCGGATCGGCCGCCTGGGCGCCACGTTCGGCGGGATGTTGCTCGTCGCCGGTGTCCTCACGACGGCGCAACCGGCCGCGGCGATCACCGGCGGGACGCGCGACGAGGTGCACACCAACGTCGGCGTCGTCCGGTTCACCACCGAGTCGGGCAGGTTCCGCTGCTCCGGGACGCTGATCTCGCCGACCGTGGTGCTCACCGCCGGCCACTGCACGGGCGACACCGGGGCCAGCCCGGCCACCAACGTCTTCGTCTCCTTCAACACCGACCTGCCCGCCGACCCGCTGGCCGCGGGCATCACGCCGGCCGAGCGGGCGGCCCGGGCCGCGAACTACATCACCGGCACCGCGCACCCCGACCCCGGGTGGACCGGCAAGCTGAGCATCTCCAAGCAGCACGACCAGGGCGTCGTGGTGCTGGACGCACCCGCCACCAGCAAGTGGCCGGGCATCACCCCGGCGCCGCTGCTGCCGGTCGGCACGCTCGACGCCAACCAGGGCGCGCTGAAGAACGAGACCTTCACGCTCGCCGGGTACGGCGTCGACATCGGCGCCAAGAAGGCGCAGGTCGTGGTGCCGGAGCGTCGCTCGACGACCTCGTTCCTGAAGACCGTGCAGAGCGAGGTCGTCACCTTCCAGATCAACGACCGCGACGCCAAGGCCGGCGGCGGCTCCTGCTTCGGTGACTCCGGGGGCCCGGTGTTCCTCGGCCAGTTCGTCGCCGGCGACTCGTCGTACGTCAACTCGCTGACGTGCAACGCCACCTCCGGCTACCAGCGGGTGGACACGGCGTACTCGCGGGCGTTCCTGGCGCAGTTCCTCTGACGAAGGGGCGCCGATGCAGTTCGTGATGCTCATCTACCAGGGCGACGCGCTGGAGCGGCAGAGCCGGCTCGGTGAGGAGGAGCAGCGGCAGGTCTACGCCGACTACCAGGGGATCAACGAGCACCCGGGCGTCACCACCGTGCCGCCGATGGGACTCGCCGAGAACGCGACCACGGTGCGGGTCGAGGACGGCCGGACCCTGACCACGGACGGACCGGTCGTCGGCACGAAGGAGGCGGTCGGCGGCATCTTCGTCCTGGAGGCCGACGACCTCGACGCGGCCATCGAGGTCGCGGCCCGGGTGCCCGCGGCCCGCTTCGGCGGCGCGGTCGAGATCCGTCCGTCGGAGGTGTACTGGTAGGCGTCATGACGGCCGTCGTCCGTGGGATCGTCTGGCTCGGGGTCTTCATCGGGATCTGCGTTCGCCAACCGTCGTGACGTCCGGCCCGTCGTGCTGTTCGCCGGCAACCGCGACTGGGACAGCGTCATCCTGCGCGACCGGGTCGAGGAGCTCGCCACGCGGATGAACCTGACCGTGGTGCACGCGCTCGAGGAGCCGCCGCCGGGCTGGGCGGGGGAACGGGGGTACCTCGACGCGGACCTGCTCGCCCGGCACCTGCCGGCGGGGTTCCGACGGTTCCAGTACTTCGCCTGCGGCCCCACCCCGATGCTGGCCGCCGTGGAGAGCGCCCTCGTCGGCCTCGACGTGCCGGCCGACCGGATCCACACCGAACGCTTCGACTGGGTCTGAGGAGGACCGCCGTGCGCCACGTCTACCTGGCCCGCATCGCGCTGGTCACCAGCGTGTTCCTGGTC
>JABFXA010000096.1 GCA_013361955.1 Nocardioidaceae bacterium | reverse complement strand
AGGAGTGCCCGTACGTCCCCGGAGTGACGTACGTCGACTGGCCGGTCGACGACCCCGGCGGCCAGGACCCGGCCACCGTCCGCCGCATCATCGGCGACCTCGACCAGCGGGTGCGCGGCCTCGTCGCGGAGCTGGCTCCCGACCACGACCTGCCGCCGTCCGTGCTCGGCTGAGCTACCCCCGGACCAGCCCGGCGAGCTCGTCGGCGAGGCCGCCGGCGGCCCGACCCACGAGGCGTGCGCTCGTGTGCACGCGGACCCGACCGGTCCGGGCCAGCGGCAGACCGGCCGCCGTCAGCGCGTCGACCAGCGCCTGGTCCTCCCCCACCCGCACTCGCGGGAACCCGCCGACGGCGAGGTAGGCGTCGGCGCGCACCGCGAGGTTCGCGCCGTACACGTGGCCGTGCTGGTCGAGGCCGGACGTGTCGCGCAGCTTGGCGGCGACCAGTCGGCGGTAGGCGGCCCTGGCATGCGCCGGCAGCAGCCGGTCGCTCAGCCCGGCGAGTCCCACCACGCCGACCGCGCGGCTCGCGGCGGCACAGCGCAGCACGTCGGCCACCCAGCCCACCGGCACGCGGGTGTCGGCGTCGGTGCAGAGCACCCAGGTCGCGGCCGGGTCGCCCCCGTCCGCCCCGACCCGCGCGAGGGCGACCCGGACGCCGTGGTCGCGGACCTCGCCGACGGTCGCGGCGCGTTCGTCGACGAGCACCTCGCCGTCCGTCGCCAGGGCACCCGCCGCCCGGACGGCGGTCCGGTCCGTGCACCGGTGCGCGACCACGACGACCCGGGAACGCCGTACCTCCCCGAGCCGACGGGCGTGCGCGAGCGCGCGCCGTACGTCGAGCACGGTGGTCGCGACCCGCTCCTCCTCGTCGTGCGCCGGGACCACCACGACCACGTCGACGCTCACCGGCGGTCCTCGGCGTCCTCGAGGGCGGATCGGCCGAGGTCCTCCAGCACCTGGTCGAGCGGCAGCTGGCGCGCGTAGACGAGCAGGTCCGCGAGCGCGCGGGCGATCCGCGGGTCGCCGGTGAGGCCGCCGGGGCCGACGACGCGACCGGCCTCGTCCACGACCCGCTCGGCAGCGACGGCGGCGGTGGTCCGCACCAGCCCCACCTCGGCCGCGTCGGCCAGCTCGTCGTCGAGGTCGTCGGCCACCCGCGCGAGCAGCTCGGCGCTCTCCCACGCCACCTGGCGCATCGTGCCCAGCCGACGCAGCTGGTGCGGCGTCGGCCGGAACCTCCTCAACGAGCCGGCGACCAGGTCGACGACCAGCTGCACGCCGCCCACCCACACCGCCGCCGGCCCGATGCCGCCGACGGCGAACCCTGGCCGGGCCAGGTAGAAGTTCTCGGGACCGACCGGGCCCCCCGTCACCCGCACCGCGTCGGCGTGCACGGTGAACGACCGGGAGGCGTCCATCGCGGCGGTGTGCCAGGAGTCGCGGTCGGCCTCGAACGCGTCGGCGGGGACGTCGAGGAGCACGTGCGTGTCGTCGTCCACCCAGCCCGGCACGAGCACCCGGTCGATGACGTCCACTCCGGAGGCGAAGCGCAGCTCGCCGTCCAGCACCCACGCCTCGTCCGTCCGTCGGGCGCGCAGTCCGGTGCCGGCGGAGCGGGACGCCCACACGCCGTACACGCCGGGTTGGGCAGCGACCCCGGCCTGCACCAGGATCCGGAGCGCGTCCGCATGGCCCTCGACCAGGCGCGCGAGGCACAGATCGGTGCGAGCCACCCGCTGTAGGGAGGCGACCAGGGCAGACCACGAGCAGCCACCGTTGAGCGCCCGCACGGCCGACCGCACCTCCCGGCGCATCGCGGGCAGCGACGACCGGATGTCGTCGGCGCGGCTCATGGCAGCTCCATCACGTCGAGCACGAAGTCCTCGTCCCGGTGCGCCACCAGGTGCGAGGCGCCACGCCCGCCCAGCTCGTCGAGGATCACGGCGTGCGTGCGCGGGCCGCTCCGGAACGCGTCGTGCGGGTGCTGGGCCCAGTGCAGCAGCACGAGGTGCGCGCCGGACGCGCAGGCGGACGCCAGCGCGCCGACGGCCGCGTCCAGGTCCTCGAGGTAGTAGAGCAGCTCGGCGGCGACCACCAGGTCCACCGGCCCGTCCACCGGGACGTGGGGCAGCCCTGACTCCACGACCCGTACGCCGGTGCTGTCGACGCGCCGGCTGGTCGCGGCCACCGCCCGCGGCGAGACGTCGCTGGCGACCAGCGTGTCCACCCGGCCGGCCAGCCGCTCGGTGGCGACGCCGATCCCGCAGCCCGGCTCCCAGCCGCTGCGGTAGCGCTCGCGGGGCAGGCTGGCGAGCAGCACGGAGAGCTTGCGCTGCTCGTACCAGGACGACGCCACCCGCCACGGGTCCGGGTCCGCGGCGTACATCGCGTCGAAGTCCGGCGGCGACACGGGTGCCGAGGGGTCGGGGCTCATGCGGGTGCTCCATGGGTCGGGACCGAACGGCCCGGGGCTCGACCGCTTGCCGATCTCTACCCGATCGCGCCGAAAGGGTGCGTGCCCACGTCCGTTTGCCGCGGCACCGACCCGGGTACGTCGCGGCCGGTCCACGAGTCGAGGGAGGAGAGCCATGATGACCCGCACGAGCGAGGTCGACACGGTGGTGCTCGACGTCGACGGCACCCTGGTCGACACCGTGTACCTGCACACGACGGCATGGGTGCGCGCGTTCGCGGACGTCGGTGTCGTCGTCCCCGCGTGGCGGGTGCACCGGGCGATCGGGATGGGCGGCGACCGGCTGGTGACCGAGGTCGCCGGCGAGCCGACCGAGGCGGCCCTGGGCGACGAGGTGCGCAACCGGCACGGCGAGCACTTCGAGGAGCTCATCAACGAGGCCCGGATGCTGCCAGGAGCCGACGAGCTCCTGGAGACCCTGATGAACCGCGGCTTCCTGGTGGTCCTGGCCAGCTCCGGCGAGGAGGAGCAGACCGACCGTCTGCTGAGCCTCGTCGACGGCGCCGGTCGGGCGCACGCGCGGACGTCGAGCGACGAGGCCGATCGAAGCAAGCCGGCGCCGGACCTGGTGGACGCGGCGATCGCGAAGGCGGGAGGCGAGCGCGCCGCGGTGGTCGGCGACGCGGTCTGGGACGTCGAGGCGGCCCGGGCGCAGGGACGTCCCGCGATCGGCCTGCTGTGCGGCGGGTTCGGGGCCGCGGAGCTGCGGGACGCGGGCGCCGAAACGGTGTTCTGCGACCCGGCGGACCTGGTGGCGCACCTCGACGAGACAGTCCTGGCGCACGCCGCCGCCACCGGCGCAGCACGCTGATTCCGGGTCGGTTGCGTTCACCTGGCGAGGGGTATGCCTTCTCGTGAACAGCTGATCCACCGAACGCTCGAGCAACCGCGGCGCTCATCCTCCTCCGGACCCGGGAGTCGTCATCTCTGCCGTCCTCGCGCCCGTCCGCACGGGCGGGACCGCACAGCCCAGCAGTCAGGAACGAGCCGCGATCACGCGGACCAAGCTGCTCGAAGCGGCCCGCACTCGCAGCGCGGTTCGCCGCCGGCGGCTGCTCGACGAGGTCGTCACCGTGAACCTCCCGGTCGCCCGGTCCATCGCGCGGAGGTACTGCCGCCGCGGGATCGACCGGGAGGACCTGGAGCAGGTCGCAGCGGTCGGGCTGGTGCACGCGGCCCAGCACTTCGACGCCGATCGACACAAGGACTTCCTCTCCTACGCGGTCCCGACGGTCCGCGGGCACGTCCGTCGGCACTTCCGCGACGCCGGCTGGGCGGTCCGGCCACCCCGACGGCTGCAGGAGCTGGAGCAGCTGGTCTCGCGCACGGCCGAGGAGCTCACCCAGGAGCTGGGCAGGTCCCCGCGCCCGCAGGAGATCGCCGACCGCCTGGACGCCGACGTCGACGAGGTGGTCGAGGCGCTGACGATCGACGACCGCGGGTGCTTCACCCCCACGCACTACGACGACCCGCTGCGCGCCCCGGGCGGCCCGGTCGCGGACGACCCGGCACCGGACGGCAGCGAGGCGGCGGAGGCCAGGCTGATGCTGGCCCCGGCCGTCAAGACGCTGAGCGAGCGGGACCGGCTCATCGTGCGGATGCGGTTCTTCGAGGGCTGCACGCAGTCGGAGATCGGCCGCGTGCTCGGGGTGACGCAGATGCAGGTCTCCCGGCTGCTCACCCGGATCCTCGACGACCTCCGGGACCGGATCGACGAGCCGTTACTCCTCTGACGGCGAGCTCGCCCCCGGGCGGTCGGGGTCCTCTGCCGCGGGCGGGCCCGTGGTGGAGGGCCGGGTCGACGGTGGCATCCGCCCGGCCTCGCCGGCAGGCCCTCGTCGCAGCCGTCCGCTCCTGGCGGTGGCGAGCAGGCTGGCGAACCAGCGCCGCATCCTCGTGGCCGGAGTCGCTCTCATGTCGTTGCCTCCTCTGACGTCGACCTCCATGCCCGATGGCGGCACTTTCACGCGTCAGTCCCGTCGCCCGCGGCCCGGCACGAGGCGGCCGACCCGGGCGTGCGCGACCGCCGCGCGGGCGGCGTTCAGCCCCGGCGCGCCGTGCACCCCTCCGCCGGGATGGGCGCTGGCGGAGCCGAGGTACAGGCCGCGGACCGGGGTCTCCGCGCGGCCGAGCCCCGGGACGGGCCGGAACACCAGCATCTGGTGGAGCTGCGAGGTGCCACCGTTGATCGCGCCGCCGATGAGGTTGGCGTCGCGGGCCTCGAGCTCGCGCGGCCCCAGCACCCGCCGGGCCAGCACCCGCGACCCGAAGCCGGGGGCGTGCCGCTCGACCCGGTCCTGCACGCGGTCCGCGAAGCGTTCGAGCTCGCCGGCGTCCCAGGTGCCGCGCTGCGGGACGTGCGTGTAGGCCCACATCGACTCCGTGCCGGCCGGCGACCGGGTGGGGTCGGTGGTGGTCATCTGGCCGGCCAGCAGGAACGGCTTGTCGGGCACCACCCCGGCCGCCACCTGGGCCAGCGCCTCGGTCATCTGCGCCACGGAGTCGGCCACGTGCACCGTGCCCGGTGCGTACGGCGGCGGGCTCGACCAGGGCACCGGCCCGTCGAGGGCCCAGTCGACCTTGACGGTGCTCGGGTCGAGCTGGAAGCGCCGCATCGCGTCGCGTGTCCGGCGCGGCACGTCGTGCTCGGCGAGCAGTCCGCCGTACAGGTGCGGAGCGACCACGTCGGCGACCACCGCGTGCCGGGCCCCGAACCGCCGGCCGTCGGCCAGCCGGACGCCCGTGGCCCGGCCGCCGCTGACCTCCACGCGGACCACCTCCGCGCCGCAGACCACCTCGCAGCCCGCCGCCTCGGCCCGGCGCACCAGCGCCCGCGACAGCATCCCCGCGCCGCCCTCCGGCACCGGGAAGCCGACGGTCTGGCCGAGCCTCGGCATCAGCAGGCCCATCAGGCCGGAGCCCGGCGCGTCGAGGGGGATGTCGGC
>JABFXA010000337.1 GCA_013361955.1 Nocardioidaceae bacterium | reverse complement strand
GTGCACGACGCGCACCCCCGGCACCGGCGCGGCTACCACGGGTCACGGCTGGCCCCGCTGCTGTGGGTCTACGAGCTGGGCCGGCGGGCCCGGGAGGCAGGGCTGCCCGTCGACGGGATGGCCGCGCAGCCGGGCCTGACCCGCAGCCACCCACCCGGTCCCCGGCTGCTCGACGCCGCCCTCGGCCTCGCCGGCGACGACCCGCAGGTGGCCGCTCTGCCGGTGGTGATGGCGTCGGTCGCCGACCTGCCCGGAGGGGCGTACGTCGCGCCGAGCGGGTTCGCGTCGCTGAGCGGACCACCGGCGCCGGCCCGGCCGTCGCGACGTACCCAGGACCTGCTCGACGCGCAGCGGCTCTGGGCGCTCTCGGAGGAAGCGACCGGGGTGCGCTACCCGTAGGGTGGCGCCGTGCCCGACGAGAACACCGACCAGCCCGAGACCAAGCCCGATGCTCCCGCCGAGACCAAGGGCGAGACGAAGGGCGAGAGCAAGGCGGAGACCAAGCCCGCGGAGCCGAAGGACGACCTGGTCGTCACCGAGCACACGCTCACGGTGGGCCGGCAGACGCTGAGGTACACCGCCACCACCGGCCGCGTGGTGCTCCGCGACGAGGTCTACGAGGACGGCAAGTTCACCGGCTTCAAGGCGAAGGCCGAGGTCTCGATGACCTCCTACGTCGTCGACACCGGCGACGGGCCCGACCAGCGCCGCCCGGTCACGTTCGCGTTCAACGGCGGGCCCGGCTCGTCCAGCGTGTGGCTGCACCTGGGGCTGTTCGGGCCGCGCCGGGTGCTGATGGGCGACGCGGGCGACCTGCTGCCGCCGCCGTACGACCTGGCCGACAACCCGGAGTCACTGCTCGCGGTGTCCGACCTGGTGTTCATCGACCCGGTGTCCACCGGCTACTCCCGCGCGGTCGAGGGCAGCAAGCCGGAGCCTTTCCACGGCTACCAGGGCGACCTCGAGTCGGTCGGCGAGATCATCCGCACCTGGACGTCGCGCAACAAGCGCTGGATGTCCCCGAAGTTCGTGGCCGGCGAGTCCTACGGCACGCTGCGCGGGGCCGCGCTCGTCGAGCACCTGCAGAGCCGGCACGGGCTGTACGTCAACGGGCTGATCCTGATCTCCAGCGTCCTCGACCTGTCCTCCATCGACTTCGACAAGCAGCGCAACGACCGCGCGCACGCGCTCTACCTGCCGACGTACGCCGCGATCGCGCACTACCACGGCAAGGTGCGCCGGCGGTCGCTGCGCGCGCTCGTCAAGGAGGCCGAGGAGTACGCCGCGACGGAGTACCCCGAGGTGCTGCGCAAGGGCAGCCGGCTCACCGAGCGGGAGCGCACCGCCGCGGTCCGCAAGCTCGCGTCGCTGACCGGGTTGTCCGAGGACTACGTCGACCGGGCCGACCTGCGCATCGAGCACTGGCGGTTCTTCGGCGAGCTGCTGCGCGACGAGCGCCGTACGGTGGGCCGCCTCGACGGCCGGTTCAGCGGCCCGGCGGCCTCCGCGATCGCCGAGGAGATGGACGCCGACCCGTCGCACGACGCGATCTCCGGACCGTACGCCGCGGCGTTCAACCACTACGTCCGCGAGGAGCTCGGCTACCGGAACGACCTGCCCTACGAGCAGATCTCGCGCCGGGTGCACCCGTGGTCGTTCAAGGACTTCGAGGGCCGGCCGATCGACGTGACGCCGAAGCTGGAGCGGGCGATGCGGCAGAACCCGCACCTCAAGGTGCACATCGCCTACGGCTACTACGACGGCGCCACCCCGCACTTCGCGGCGGAGGACGTGGTCGCGCACCTGCAGCTGCCCGACGAGCTCCGCGCGAACATCGAGCACGCCTACTACGAGGCCGGCCACATGATGTACGTGCACGAGCCCACGCGGCGTCGGCAGAGCAAGGACCTCGCCGACTTCGTCACCCGGAACTCCCCCAGCCACTGACGTGCGCAGCCTGCTCGCCGGCGTCCTGCTGCTGGTCGGGGCGGTCCTGGTCCCGGTGACCACGACCGCCTGGTGGCTGCGGTCCGACGTGGTCTCCACCGACGGGTACGCCGAGACGGTCGCACCGCTGGCCACCGACCCCGCGGTGGTCGCCGCGGTGGAGGGCCGGCTCACCGACGCCACGCTGCGCTCCGTCGACCGGTCCGGCGGGCTGGACCGGGTGCCCGGGCTCCGCGACCGGATCGAGCAGCTCGTCCGGGTCGCGGTCGCCGCGGTGGTCGCCGACCCGTCGTTCCAGGACGCCTGGACCGCCGCGAACCGCGCGGCTCACGCGCAGGTGGTCGCCGCCCTCGCGGGTGAGGACTCCGCGGTGCGCACCGGTCCGAACGGCACCGTCGAGATCGAGCTCTCCACGCTCACGGATGCGCTGCGCGACCAGCTCACCGAGGCCGGCGTGCCGTTCGCGTCCGCGCTGCCCGAGGTGCAGGCGACGTACCCGGTCGGCGACGTCCAGGACCTGCAGCGTGCCCAGGTCGGCTACCAGGCCCTCGAGCGGTGGGGGCCGGTGCTGCCGTTCGTGACCGCGGCGCTGATCGGGCTCGGGTTGCTGGTCGCGAGGAACCGCCGGCGGGCGCTCGCCTGGACCGCGCTGCTCGCGCTGCTCGGGCTGGGCCTCACCTTCCTGGGGCTGGTCGGCGGCCGGGCGGTGTACCTCGACTCGGTGCCGACGACGGTGCCGCAGCCGGCCGCGAAGGCGTACTTCGACACGGTCACCTCCGGGCTCCGGCACGACCTCGGCTGGGTCGCGATCGGCTGTGCGGCCGCGCTGCTGCTGGCCGCGCTGTTCGGGGGCCGGCGCCGCGAGGTCCGCGACGACTGGTCGGACTGGGACTAGTCCCGCTCGACGCGGCGCAGGCCGTTCGACGGGGTCCACCACTCCACCACCAGCTTGGTGGCCGCCTCGTCGAGGTGGGTGTGCACGACCTCGGTGACGTCCGCGTGGAACAGGTCGCCCTCGGGGCCCTCGGTCGTCGCACCGGCCGCGACCGCCCGGCCAGCGATCTTCGCCTCCCCCGGCCAGTCCGCCTCGGCGCCGTCGACCGGGTCGACGGTGGCGCTGTGCAGCGCGAACCGCGGGTCGCGCCGCAGGTCCGCGCCCTTGCGGGCGTGCGGCATCGACCCGAACGACAGCTCGCCGTCGTCGAAGACCGCCTCGATCCCGGAGATCCGCGGCGACCCGTCGGCGCGCAGCGTGGCGATGGTCTTGTGGCGGTGCGCGTCGAACAGCTCGCGGACCCGGCGCGCGAACGCCGGCTCGGCCGCCTCGACCTCCCGCCAGGTCGCCATCGCGCTACACGTGCCGGCGGGACTGCACGACCCGGAACCGCGACGCGACGTACGCCCCGTCGGTGTACGACGCGTTGGCGGCCGGGTTCGCGCCGGTGCCGTGGAAGTCGCTGAAGGCGGCCGACTGGTTCACGAACACCCCGCCGGTGAGGTTCTCCGACAGCGCCACGCCGGCGTCGAGGGCGGCGTCGCGGACCTGCGCGAGCACGTCGTCGGAGGTGCTGTACGTCGACGCGGTCATCGCCCCGTGCGCCTGCACGGTCGAGCGGAACAGGTCGACCGACTCGTCGGTGCCGGAGGTCTCGATGAGGTAGGCGACCGGGCCGAAGCACTCCGACTCGTAGACCTCGGCGTCGGCCGCGGTCAGCCCGATCAGCGTCGGCGTGCGCACGACCGCGCCCTCGAACTCGGGGTGCTGCACGGCCCGCGACTCGACGTACACCTTGCCGGCGGAGCCGGCCGACTCGAGGCGGGACAGCACGCCGTCGTTGACCACGCCGCCGAGCAGCTCGACCGCGCGCGCGTCGTCGCCGAGCAGCTTGCCGAACGCGGCGTCGATGCCCTCGGCGACCTCGGCGACGGACTTGTGGCCCTCGTCGGTGTCGATGCCGTCGGCGGGCAGGTAGACGTTCTGCGGGGCGGTGCACATCTGGCCGGTGTAGAGGGCGAACGAGAACGCGAGGTTCGTGCACAGCCCCTTGAAGGAGTCGGTGGAGTCGAGGACCACGGTGTTCACGCCGGCCTTCTCGGTGAACACGGTGGCCTGGGTGGCGTTCTTCTCCAGCCACTCGCCGAACGCGTTGGAGCCGGTGAAGTCGACGAGCCTGACCTCGGGGCGCACGGCCAGCACCGCGGCGAGGCCGTCGGCCGGGTCCTCGGCGGCGAGCGTGACCAGGTGCGGGTCGAAGCCGGCCTCGGAGAGCACCTCCTGCGCGACCTGCACGGTGATCGCGAGCGGCAGCACCGCGCCCGGGTGCGGCTTGACGACCACCGGGTTGCCGCACGCCAGCGACGCGAAGAAGCCGGGGTAGGAGTTCCAGGTCGGGAAGGTGTTGCAGCCGATCACCAGCGACAGCCCGCGCGGGACGGCGGTGAACGTCTTCTCCATCCGCAGCGGCTCGCCGCGGCCCGGCTTCTCCCACCTGGCGGTGCGCGGCGTGCGGGTCATCTCGGTGTACGCGTAGGCGAGCGCTTCCAGGGCCCGGTCGAGCGCGTGCGCGCCACCGGCCTGGAACGCCATCACGAACGCCTGGCCGGAGGTGTGCTGCACGGCGTTGGCGAGCTCGAAGATCCGGCCGTGCAGCCGGTGCAGCACCTCGAGGCAGACGCCGAGGCGGGCCTCGGGGCCGGCGTCGCGGAACGCCTTGAGCCCGGCGCCGGCCGCCGCCACCAGCGCGTCGACACCGGCGGGCGCCACCCGCGGGTAGGCCACGTCGAGCGCGAAGCCGAACGGCGACTTCTCGGTGCTGACCGTGCCGTCGGCGCCCGGCGTGTCGAGCGGGAACGTCGTCCCGCGCCACGCCTCGAACGCCGCCTGCCCGTCGGCGGCCGCGGTCTCGCCGTACACGCGGGGGGAGGGGGACTCGTTGAACGCCGAGTAGTAGGCCCGCGTCCGGGTCGCCTCGATCGCCTGGTCCAGGATCTCCCGGTGGGCGGTGAACAGGTCGGTGGCGGTGCTCATCGCGGTCCTCACGTGTGACAGGTGGGCGACAGTTCCGCTGTCATCCTGTCACACGAGGCGCGCGGCGGCAGCCGCGACCAGACCGGCGAACAGCCCGGCGTCGGCGCGCGTCTCCGGGTGCCACTGGACGGCGAGCTGGAACCGGGCGCCCGCGGCCTCCATCGCCTCCAGCGTGCCGTCGTCGGCGTGCGCGGCGGCGGTGAACCCCGGGTGCTCACGGACGCCCTGGTGGTGGTGGCAGCCGACCCGCTGCCGGTCGCCGAGCAGGGACCGCAGCCGACTGCCGGGCGCGGTGCTCACCTCGACCTCGCCGAACGCGTCGCCGCCCGGCGAGTGCGTCTCGTGGCCGACCGCGTCGGGCACGTGCTGCTCGAGCGTGCCCCCGCGGTGCACGGCCATCACCTGCATCCCGCGACAGATCCCCAGGACCGGCAGCCCGAGCGCGTCGGCGGCCCCGAGCAGCGCGAGCTCCCAGGCGTCGCGGTCGGTCCGCCAGGCCACCGTGCGCGGGTGCGGGTCGGCGCCGTACCTCGCCGGGTCGACGTCCGCTCCCCCGGTGATCACCAGCCCGTCCAGTCGGCCGACCACCGCGGCGGCGTCCGCCGGGTCCTGCGGCGGCAGCAGCACCGGTCCCCCGCCCGCCCGGCCGACCGCGTCGGCGTACTGCGTGGGCAGCAGGTCGGCCGGCTGGTCCCACACCCCCCACCGCGCCTGCTCCCGGTACGTCGACAGCCCCACCACCGGCCTACCCATCGCCGCCGCCGAGGCGCGCGTAATTGCGGTCGGGATCACGCCGAGGCGCGCGTTGTTGTGCGCAACTACGCGCGCCTCGGCGTAGCTGGGAGCGCAACTTCGCGCGCCTCGGCGTCACAGCGGAGTGACGTAGGCGGAGGAGATGCCGCCGTCGACGAGGAAGGCGTTGGCGGTGATGAACGACGACTCGTCGGAGGCGAGGAAGAGCACGGCGTTGGCGATCTCCTCGGGCTCGGCGAAGCGGCCCATCGGGACGTGCACGAGCCGGCGCTGGGCGCGGTCGGCGTCCTTGGCGAAGAGCTCCTGCAGTAGCGGGGTGTTCACCGGGCCGGGGCACAGCGCGTTGACGCGGACGCCGTCGCGGGCGAACTGCACGCCGAGCTCGCGCGACATGGACAGCACGCCGCCCTTCGACGCGGAGTACGAGATCTGCGAGGTGGCCGCGCCCATCACCGCGACGAACGACGCGGTGTTGATGATCGAGCCGTGGCCCTGGTCGAGCATGTACGGCAGCGCGGCCTTGCAGCACAGGTACACCGAGGTCAGGTTCACCTCCTGCACCTTGCGCCAGGCGTCCAGGTCGGTGTCCAGGATCGAGTCGTCCTCCGGCGGCGAGATGCCGGCGTTGTTGAACGCGATGTCGACCGACCCGTAGACGTCGTGGGCCTTCTTGAACAGCGCGTCGACCTCGTCCTTGTTCGTCACGTCGCAGTGCACGAAGATCCCGGCGATCCGGTCCGCGATCTCCTTGCCGCGTACGTCGTCGAGGTCGCCGATCACGATCTGGGCGCCCTCCGCGGCGAACCGGTCCACGGTCGCCAGGCCGATGCCCGAGCAGCCACCGGTGACGACGGCGACCTTGCCGGCGAGACGTCCTGCCATGCGTTTCTCCTTCTGTGACGTCCTGGTTTCGAGGCTCGTCGCTAGCGCTCCTCGCACGTCAACCAGCGACCTGGCTCAGTGGGCGATGAAGACGTTCTTCTCCTCGGTGAACGCGTTCGGGGCGTCCGGGCCGAGCTCGCGGCCGAGCCCGGACTGCTTGTAGCCGCCGAAGGGCGTCCAGTACCGGACCGCGGAGTTGGAGTTCACCGAGAGGTTGCCGGCCTCGATGCCCCGGGCCACCCGCAGCGCCTTGCCGACGTCGCCGGTGAAGATCGAGCCGGACAGGCCGTACTCCGTGTCGTTGGCCATCGCGATCGCGTCGGCCTCGTCGTCGAAGGGCAGCACCGCCACCACCGGACCGAACACCTCCTCGCGCCAGATCCGCTGCTCGGTCGACTCCGCGAGCACCACCGTCGGCGGCACCCAGTACCCGGGCCCGTCCGGCGCCGGCCCGGTGAACGCGACCTCGACCTCGTCGACGTACCCCTGCACCACGTCGCGCTGCTGCGCGGAGATCAGCGGCCCCATCTCGCTCGCGCGGTCGGCCGGGTCGAGCACCCTCATGCCCTGCACCGCCTCCTGCAGCAGCCCGAGGAACTCGTCGTACGCCGACCGCTCGACGAGGATCCGCGAGCGCGCACAGCAGTCCTGGCCCGCGTTGTCGAAGACCGCGTACGGCGCAGCCCCGGCCGCCGCGCGCAGGTCGGCGTCGGCGAAGACCACGTTGGCGCTCTTGCCGCCGAGCTCGAGGGTGCAGCGCTTCACCTGGTCGGCGCAGCCGCGCATGATCCGCTTGCCGACCTCCGTGGATCCGGTGAACGCGACCTTGCGCACCAGGGCGTGCGTCACGAACCGCTCGCCGACCACGGAGCCCTTGCCGGGGATGATCGTCAGCACACCGTCGGGCAGCCCCGCCTCGCGGGCCAGCTCGCCGATGCGGATCGCGGTCAACGGGGTGAGCTCGGCGGGCTTCACGACCACGCAGTTGCCGGCCGCCAGCGCCGGCGCCATCCCCCAGCCGAGGATCGGCATCGGGAAGTTCCACGGCACGATCACGGCGACGACGCCGAGCGGCTCGTGGAAGGTCACGTCGATGCCGCCGGCCACCGGGATCTGCCGGCCGAACAGCCGCTCCGGCGCCGCCGAGTAGTAGTTCAGGCAGTCGCGGACGTTGCCGGCCTCCCAGGTCGCGTTGCCCCAGGTGTGCCCGGCGTTGCGCACCTCGATCTCGGCGAGCTCCTCGACGTGCGCGTCGACGACGGCGGCGAACCGGCGCAGCAGCGCGGCCCGCTCCCCCGGCGGCACCGCCCGCCAGGCCGGGAAGGCCGCGTGGGCGCGCTCCACGTACGCGTCGGTCTCCTCGACGGTCGCCTCGTGCACGTCCTCGACCGGCTTCTCGGTCGCCGGGTTGATGACGGTGTAGGTCGTCACGACAGGTCTCACAGCCTCTCGAAGCCGCGGCGCAGCTCCCAGTCGGTGACCGCGGCGTCGAAGGCGGCGAGCTCGACGTCGGCCATGTTCGTGTAGTGGTCGACCACCTCGTCGCCGAGCACCTTGCGCACCACGGCCGAGTCGGTGAACGCGTCGCGGGCCTCGCGCAACGTGTGCGGGACCTTCGGCTTGTCGGACTTGTACGCGTTGCCGACGGTCTCCGGCTCGAGCTCGAGCCCCTGCTCGATGCCGTGCAGGCCGCCGGCCAGCATCGCGGCCAGGCCGAGGTACGGGTTCACGTCGCCGCCGGGCAGCCGGTTCTCCATCCGCGCTCCCGCCCCGCGACCGACCAGACGCACCGCGCAGGTGCGGTTGTCCAGGCCCCAGGCGACGGTGGTCGGCGCGAAGGAGCCGTCCGCGAACCGCTTGTAGGAGTTGACGTTCGGCGCGTAGAAGAGCGTGAAGTCGCGCATCGTGGCGAGCACGCCGGCCACGAACGAGTCGTAGAGCGGCGTACGGCGACCGCCGTCCCAGAACACCGTGGACCCGTCGCGGCCGCGCAGCGACAGGTGGATGTGGCAGGAGTTCCCCTCGCGCTCGTTGAACTTCGCCATGAACGTGATCGCCTTGCCGTGCTGCGACGCGATCTCCTTGGCCGCGGTCTTGTACACGGAGTGGTTGTCGGCGGTGACCACGACCTCGTCGTACAGGAAGCCGATCTCGTGCTGCCCGAGGTTGCACTCGCCCTTGGCGCCCTCGACGTTCATGCCCGCCGCGTGCATGGAGTTGCGGATGTCGCGCAGCACCGGCTCGACACGGGTGGTGCCGACGATGGAGTAGTCGATGTTGTACTGGTTGCTCGGCGTGAGGTCCCGGTAGCCGGCGGTCCACGCGGCCTCGTAGGTGTCGTCGAACATGATGAACTCGAGCTCGGTGCCGGCCAGCCCGACGAAGCCCGCTTCGGCAGCGCGCTCCACCTGCCGCTTGAGGATCTGCCGCGGCGACGGCTCGACCGGGCTGTGGTCGGCCCAGACCAGGTCGCACTGCACCATCGCGGTCGACGGCAGGTGCGGCAGCAGCCGGATGGTGTCGTGGTCGAGCACGAACTCCATGTCGCCGTAGCCCTTGTCCCACGACGTCATCGCGTAGCCGTCGACGGTGTTCATGTCCACGTCGACGCCGAGCAGGTAGTTGCAGCCCTCGGCGCCGTGCTCCAGCACCACGTCGACGAAGTACGCCGCGTGCAGCCGCTTGCCCTGCAGCCGGCCCTGCATGTCGGTGAACGCGATCACCACCGTGTCCACGTCGCCGGCGGCGATGAGCTCCTGGAGCCGTTCGAGCGAGAGCAGGCGGGGGTTCCGCGGCGGCAGGCTCATCGTGGCTCCTGTGGGTCGGCGGACGCGCTGGTCGAGGTGCGAGCCGATGGGCGAGCCTCGCAACCGGATGACGGTGGCGTGATCATGCGAGGAGGCCTCGGAGCAGGGCGGCGGTGTCGTCGCAGTGGCTCTCCATCACCCGGCGGGCGCGGGTCGCGTCGCCCTTGAGGATCGCGCCGAGGATGGCCTTGTGCTGGTTGGAGGAGTGCTCGATGTTCACGTCGAGCACCGGGATCGCGACCAGCATGTCGTGCAGGTCGGACTGGACCGCGGTGACGGAGCGGACCGTCAGCGGTGACTCGGTGACCGCCGCGATCGCGAGGTGGAAGCGGGAGTCGGCCTGCCGGTGCTCGGCCGGGTCGGTGGCCTCGGCGACGTGCTCGTGCGCGGTGACGAGGAAGTCCCGCTGCTCGGCGGTGAGCTCGCGCGAGGCGGCGATGTGGCAGGCGCCCGGCTCCACCACGCGTCGGAACACCAGCATGTCGTGCAGCTCCTCGCTGCGCGGCAGCAGCGCGCGGGCCAGCCGCGCGGACGGCTTGGTGGGCCGGTAGCTGACCACCGTTCCCCCGCCGCGACCGCGCCGGGTGTGCACGAAGTCCGCCGCCCGCAGCGCCGCGATCGCCTCGCGCAACGTCGCCCGCGAGACGCCGAGCCGCTCGGCGAGCTCGCGCTCCGGGGGCAGCGCGGTGCCGCGCGGGTACACGCCGAGCCGGATCGCGGTGGCGAGCTGCTCGACGCACCCCTCGAAGGCGTGGTGGCCGCGGACCGCCCGCAGCACCGTGGCGCCCAGCTCGATGCGGGCCTCGAGGCCGGGGTCGACGGACACGCGGTCAAGTGTTGTGACATGCAGGTGACGGCGTCAATGGTCTTTGGTTTGAATTCAGACCTTTTTGCATCGGGGCTATGGACGGCCTCTCGTCACGGCGCTACCTTCGAGCCGACCTCATCACTCGTCATGGGAGTCCCGCATGGCTGAATCGACCCAATCGCCCCAACTCTCGGACGACGAAGCGCATCTCGCCAAGCTCGGGTACAAGCAGGATCTCAACCGCTCCTGGTCCGGTTTCTCCAACTTCGCGATCTCTTTCTCGATCATCTCGATCCTGGCCGGTTGCTTCACCAACTTCGGGGCCGGCTTCAACAACGGGGGTCCCATCTCGATCTCGTGGACATGGCCGATCCTCGGCGTGTTCATCCTGATCATCGGGTTCACGATGTCCGAGCTGGTGTCGGCCTACCCGACGTCCGGCGGCATCTACTGGTGGGCGTCGAAGCTCGGCGGCCCGCGGGCAGGCTTCTTCACCGGCTGGCTGAACCTGATCGGCCTGGTCGCGGTGACCGCGGGTGTGTCCTACGGCTGCGCGACCTTCATCGACCTGACCATCTCGACCTTCTCCACCGGGTACGCCGACAGCTACTCGCTCACCCGGGTGTTCGTGACGTTCCTGATCGTGCTCGCGCTCGCCTCGGTGCTGAACATCTTCAGCGGCCATCTGATGGCGATCATGAACAACGGCTCGGTGTGGTGGCACGTGGTCGGCGCCAGCGCGATCGTGCTGATCCTGATCTTCGTGCCCGACCAGCACCAGTCGTTCAGCTACGTGTTCACCGAGCGGTTCAACAACTCCGGGTTCTCCGACGGCAGCACGAGCACCTTCGCGTTCTGGTTCGCGATCGTGCCGTTCGGGTTCCTGCTCACGCAGTACACGATCACCGGGTTCGACGCCTGCGCCCACCTGTCGGAGGAGACGTCGTCGGCGTCGATGGCCGCGGCGAAGGGCATCTGGCGCTCGATCTTCTACTCGGTGCTCGGCGGCTACATCCTGCTGCTCGCCGTGGTGTTCGCGATCCCGGACAACGCGCAGGGCCAGCCGGACAACGCGGGCGTCGGCGCGGGCGGGGTGGCGTACATCTTCACCCAGGCGATGGGGACCAACTGGGGCGCGCTGGTGCTGTTCATCTCCGCGTCGGCGCAGTTCTTCTGCGCGACCTCGTGCATGACGTCGGCGTCGCGGATGACGTTCGCGTTCAGCCGGGACGGCGCGGTCCCGGGGTCGAAGCGCTGGTCGGCGCTCACTGCCAGCCGGGTGCCGGCCAACGCCGTGATGCTGGTCGGCGTGGTCGCCGCGATCGTCACGCTGCCGGCGCTGATCGAGGTGAACATCGGCACTGACGCCAAGCCGCTGATCGTGCCGGTCGCCTTCTACGCGGTCACCTCGATCGCGGTGATCGGCCTCTACCTGGCCTTCGCCATCCCGATCTGGCTGCGCTGGAAGCACGGTGACAGGTTCGAGCTGGGTGCCTGGAACAACGGCTCGAAGTACAAGTGGATGAACCTCATCGCGGTGGCCGAGATCCTCGTGGTCTCGATCTACCTGATGATGCCGTTCGTGCCCGGCGCGGTGCCGTTCAGCGACGACTTCGAGTGGAAGTTCGTCAACTACGCACCGATCGTCACGCTGGGGGCGCTGGTGCTGCTGGCGATCTGGTGGTCGACCTCCGCCAAGCACTGGTTCAAGGGTCCGATCCACAACATCGACCCGGCCGTGGCCGAGGTCTACGACGACTGAGAGTGCCGACCGGGGAGGCTGCGCTGGAGGCCCTGCTGGACCGAGTCCCGGTCCTGCAGGGCCTTCCGCGCACCGTCCGCGAGCTGTCCGGCGGGCTGACCAACCTCAACCTGCGGGTCACCAACGACCGCGGTGACTTCGTGGTCCGGTGCTTCCGCGGCGATCCCGACCTGCTCGGCATCGACCGCGACGCCGAGCACCACAACACGCGCGCGGCGGCCGAGGCCGGTGTCGGCGCACCGGTGGTCGACTACCTGCCGGAGCCCGGGCTGCTGGTGATCGGCTACATCGACGGCGTCACCTACGACAACGACACCTTCGCGAAAGCCGGCGTCGTCGAGCGTGCGGCGCTGGCCTGCCGCACCCTGCACGAGGGACCCCGCTTCCGCGGCGACTTCGACATGTTCCGCCGGCAGGAGGGCTACGTCCGCACCGTGCGCGACAACGGCTTCCCGCTGTTCGCCGGGTACGCCGAGCACGACGACGCCTTCCACCGCGTGGAGCGCGCGCTCGCGGTTCGCGCCGATCCGACGGTGCCCTGCAACAACGACCTGCTCGCCGGCAACTTCGTCGACGACGGCGACAAGCTGTGGCTGATCGACTACGAGTACTCCGGCAACAACGACGCCTGCTTCGAGCTCGGCAACACCAGCACCGAGTGCGACCTCGACGACGACCAGGTCGACGCGCTGGTCACGGCGTACTACGGGCAACCGCTGCGCAGCCGGCTCGCCCGGGTGCGGCTGCAGGCGCTGGTGTCGGCGTACGGATGGGCGCTGTGGGGTGCCATCCAGTCGGCGGCCAGCGAGATCGACTTCGACTTCGACGGCTGGGGACGCGAGCGGTTCGAGAAGGCCGCTCGCGGGTTCACCTCCGCCCGCTTCGAGCGGCTCCTGGAGGAGGTCGCGGGTGCCGACTGACCTCCCGTCCCGCGCGCGCGTGGTCGTCGTCGGCGGCGGGGTGATCGGCTGCAGCGTTGCCTACCACCTCACCGCGCTCGGCTGGACCGACGTGCTGCTCGTCGAGCAGGGCCACCTCTCCGGCGGTACGACGTGGCACGCGGCCGGGCTGGTCGGGCTGCTGCGGGCCACCGAGAGCGGCACCCGGATCGTGCAGGACTCGACGGCGCTGTACCAGCGGCTCGAGGCGGAGACCGGGCTGTCCGCCGGCTACCGGCAGTGCGGCGGCGTCATCGTGGCCCGCAGCGCGGACCGGATGACGCAGCTCCGCCGGACGGCCGCCACTGCTGCGGCCTTCGGCCTCGACTGCGACCTGCTGACCCCGGCGCAGGCCCGCGAGAAGTGGCCGCTGGTGCGCACCGACGACCTGGTCGGCGCGATCTGGCTGCCCCAGGACGGCACCGCGAACCCCACCGACCTCACCCAGGCGCTGGCCAAGGGCGCCCGGATGCGTGGCGCGCGGATCGCCGAGGAGACCCGCGTGCTCGACGTACGCACCCGCGACGGCGCGGTGACGGGCGTGCGCACCGACCACGGCGACGTGGAGTGCGAGGTGCTGGTCAACTGTGCGGGACAGTGGGCCGCGCAGGTCGGCGCGATGGTCGGCGTCCCGGTGCCGCTGCACTCCGCCGAGCACTTCTACGTCGTCACCGACCAGGTCGACGGCGTCCGCGACCACGACGGCGACCTGCCGATCCTGCGCGACCCGGACGGCTGGACCTACGTCAAGGAGGAGGTCGGCGGCCTGGTCGTCGGCGGCTTCGAGCCGGAGGCGAAGCCGTGGGTGGGTCCGATGGACGTGCCGTACCCGTTCGAGTTCCAGCTGCTCGAGGAGGACTGGGAGCACTTCGGGATCCTGATGGAGTCCGCGCTGCACCGGATCCCGGTGCTGCACGAGACCGGGATCCGCAAGCTCTACAACGGCCCGGAGAGCTTCACCCCGGACAACCAGTTCATCCTCGGCGAGGCACCGGGCGTCCGCGGCTTCTTCGTCGGCGCCGGGTTCAACTCGGTCGGCATCGCCTCCGCCGGCGGTGCCGGGCTGGCGCTCGCCGAGTGGATCGTCGCGGGCGAGCCGACCAAGGACCTGGTGGGCGTGGACCTGCGTCGGTTCGCCGGGTTCCACGCCAACCCGCGCTGGCTGCGCGACCGGGTCGGCGAGGTGCTCGGCCTGCACTACGCCGTGCCCTGGCCGAACCGGGAGCTCGAGTCCGCCCGCCCGTTCCGCCGGTCGCCGCTGCACGACCGGCTCGACGCCAGGCACGCCTGCTTCGGCTCGCGGATGGGCTGGGAGCGGCCGCTGTTCTTCGGCGCCTCGGCCGAGGACGCCGTGCTCGACTACACCTGGGGCAAGCCGCGCTGGCTGGCGCGCTCCGCCGCCGAGCAGCGGGCGACGCGCGAGGCGGTCGCGGTGTTCGACCAGACCTCCTTCTCGAAGTACGTCGTGACCGGCGCCGACGCCGAGCGGGCGCTGCAGTGGGTGTGCACCAACGACGTCGCGGTCCCGGTCGGGCGCACCGTCTACACCGGGCTGCTGAACCGGCGCGGCACCTACGAGTCCGACCTCACCGTGACGCGCACCGGGCCGCGGGAGTACCTGCTGGTCAGCTCGTCGGCCACCACCGAGCGCGACCAGGACTGGATCCGCCGCACCGTCCCGGCCGGCCTCGACACGCAGGTGCTCGACGTGACCTCGGCGTACGCCGTTCTCGGGGTGATGGGCCCCCGCTCGCGCGAGCTGCTCGGCCGGCTGACCGACGTCGACCTGGTGGACTTCCCGTTCGGCACCAGCCGGCTGCTGTCGCTCGGCTACGGCACCGTGCGGGCCACCCGGATCACCTACGTCGGCGAGCTCGGCTGGGAGCTCTACGTGCCGGTCGAGCTGGCCGCCGGCGTCTACGACGACCTGATGTCCGCCGGGGCCGACCTCGGCGTGACCGACGCCGGCTACTCGGCGATCGAGTCGCTGCGCCTGGAGAAGGGCTACCGGGCGTTCGGCCGCGAGCTCACCCCGGACTACGGGCCGGTGGAGGCCGGGCTGACGTTCGCCTGCAAGCTGCGCGCCGACGTCGACTTCCTGGGCCGGGCGGCGCTGGAGGAGACCCGCGCCCGCGGGCCGCGCCGGCGGCTGGTGTCGTTCGTGGTCGACGACCCCGAGCCGATGCTGTGGGGCGGCGAGCTGCTGCTGCGCGACGGCGAGCCGGTCGGCCAGGTGACCAGCGCGGCCTGGGGCGAGACGGTCGGCGGCTGCGTCGGGCTCGGGTACGTCGCCGACCCGACCGGCGTCACGTCGCGCGAGTTCGCGACCTCGGGCGCGTACGCCGTCGACGTCGGCGGCTCGGTGCACCCGGTGACCGCCGGCCTGCGCGCGCCGTACGACCCGGAGAACGCCCGGGTGCGCGGCTAGGCTGCCTGCGTGCCCGACCTGCGCCCCCTCCGTGACACCGACGTCGCCGACGTGCTCGCCCTCAACGAGGCCAACGTGGTCAAGCTCGCGCCGATGGACGAGGGCCGGCTGCACGAGCTGCGCGACCTCGCCGACCGGTTCGACGTGGTCGACGTGGACGGCGCGTTCGCCGGCTTCGTGATCACCTTCGGACCCGGCACGACGTACGACTCGGAGAACTACCGCTGGTTCAGCCACCGCTTCGGGGCCGACGACTTCTACTACCTGGACCGGATCGTGCTCGACGACCGGTTCCGCCGGCAGGGCCTCGGCACGTTCGTCTACGACGAGGTGGAGAAGGTGGCCACGCCGTACGGGCGGCTGGTGCTCGAGGTCAACGTGGTGCCGCCGAACGACGCGTCGCTGCTCTTCCACGCCGCGCGCGGGTACCGCGAGGTGGGCCGGCTCGGCGACCCCGAGCACACCGTGGCGCTCCTGGAGAAGGAGCTACGCGAGTCGTGAGCCCCGACGAGGTCGCGCGGCGTTCCGCGGAGGCGATGTGGGCCGGCGACCGGGCCAGCCAGGGCCTCGGCATGGAGCTCCTCGACGTCGGTCCGGGGCGCGCGACGATGCGGATGACGGTGCGCCGCGACATGGTCAACGGGCACGCGATCGGGCACGGCGGCTACACGTTCACGCTGGCCGACTCGGCGTTCGCGTTCGCCTGCAACTCCTACAACCGGAGCACGGTCGCGGCCGCCTGCGAGATCAGGTTCCTGGCGCCCACGCGGCTCGGCGACGACCTGGTGGCCGAGGCGGTCGAGCGCAGCCGCGAGGGTCGCGACGGCGTCTACGACATCACCGTGCGCACCGGCGAGACGGTGGTCGCGGAGTTCGTGGGCCGCAGCAAGGAGATCCGGGGGACGCTGTTCGAGGAGGGTTCGTAGTGTCGAAGGACTGGGTGCCGACGTACGACGTGGAGCAGCTGCGCCACGTCCAGCTCGAACGCCTGCGCGCGACGGTGGCGAACGTGTACGCGCACGTGCCGCACTACCGGCGCGCCTTCGACGAGGCCGGGGTGACGCCCGACGACATCGGGTCGCTCGCCGACCTGGGCCGGCTGCCGTTCACGACCAAGGAGGTGTTGCGGCAGAACTACCCGTTCGGGATGTTCGCGGTGCCCCGCGAGCAGGTGAACCGGGTGCACGCCTCCTCCGGCACCACCGGCAAGCCCACCGTGGTGGGCTACACCGCGCAGGACTTGGAGACCTGGGCGGACGTGATGGCCCGGTCGATCTGGGCCGCCGGCGGCCGCCCCGGCGACGTCGTGCACGTGGCCTACGGCTACGGGCTGTTCACCGGCGGGCTCGGCGCGCACTACGGCGCGGAGCGGCTGGGCTGCACGGTGGTGCCGGTGTCCGGCGGCATGACGCCGCGGCAGGTGCAGCTGATCGTCGACTTCGAGCCGCGCGTGATCATGGTGACCCCGTCGTACTTCCTGGCGATCCTCGACGAGATGGAGGCCCAGGGCGTCGACCCGCACCGGACCTCGCTGGAGATCGGTATCTTCGGGGCCGAGCCGTGGACCGACGAGATGCGCCGCGAGGTGCAGCGGCGCAGCAGCATCAGGGCCGTGGACATCTACGGGCTGTCGGAGGTGATGGGCCCGGGCGTCTCGCAGGAGGCGGTGGACACCCAGGACGGCCTGCACGTGTGGGAGGACCACTTCTACCCCGAGGTGATCGACCCGGTCACCCACGAGGTGCTCCCGGACGGCGAGGAGGGCGAGCTGGTGTTCACCTCGCTGACCAAGCAGGCGATGCCGGTGATCCGGTACCGCACGCGTGACCTCACCCGGCTGCTGCCCGGCACGGCGTACCCGGCGTTCCGGCGGATGCAGAAGGTCACCGGCCGCACCGACGACATGATGATCGTGCGCGGCGTGAACGTGTTCCCCACGATGATCGAGGAGCAGATCCTCAAGGTGGAGGGGCTCACCCCGCACTACCTGTGCGTGCTCACCCGGCCCGGCAACCTCGACGAGCTCACCGTGCGCGTGGAGGCGCACGAGTCGGTGCCGGAGAGGTCGCGGGCCGACCTCGGCACCCGGCTGGCCGGGCACGTGAAGGAGAACGTCGGTACGTCGGTGCACGTCGAGGTGCTCGCCCCGCACAGCCTGGAGCGCTCGCTGGGCAAGGCGAAGCGGATCTCCGACGAGCGCTGACGGGCTCCTAGACTCGCGGGATGCCGATGTCCCCGTTCCTCGCTGCCCTGCGCGCCAAGATCGGCACCGACCTGCTGGTGCTGCCCGCCGCCGCTGCCGCGGTGTTCGACGACGCCGGCCGGCTGCTGCTGGCCAAGCACGCCGACGACGGCACCTGGGGGATCCCGGGCGGGATGGTCGAGCCCGGCGAGGCGCCCGAGACCGGTGCGGTCCGCGAGCTGCTCGGGGAGACCGGCCTCGAGGCCGAGCCGCTCGGGCTGGTCGGGGCGTACGGCGGACCGGAGTTCCTGATCACCTACCCCGGCGGCGACCGGACGTCGTACGTGCTCACCGTGCACGGCTGCCGGCTCACCGGCGGCAGCGAGCGGCCCGACGGCGAGGAGGTCCTCGAGGTGGGCTGGTTCGACGAGGCGGAGACGGCGCGGGTGGCCCGGCCGCGCGATCTCGCGAAGGTGCTGCCCGACGCGTTCGGGTGGTGGGCGGGCCGCAACGGGCACCGCGGCTGAATACACTCGCGGGATGCTCGAGGACCTGGTCGTCGTCGACCTGACCCGCGCCCTGGCCGGCCCCCACGCCGCGATGATGCTCGCCGACCTCGGTGCCCGCGTGATCAAGGTGGAGTCGCCGCACGGCGGTGACGAGTCCCGGTCGTGGGGGCCGCCGTTCGTCGGACCCGAGGACGCGCAGGTCTCGACGTACTTCCTGTCCGCGAACCGCAACAAGGAGTCGGTGACCGCGGACCTGAAGAGCGCCGAGGGCAAGGAGTTCCTGACCCGGCTGGTCGCGCACGCGGACGTGCTGATGGAGAACTTCCGCACCGGCGTGCTCGACCGGCTCGGCTTCTCGATGGAGCGGCTGCACGAGATCAACCCGCGACTGGTGGTGCTGTCGATCACCGGGTTCGGGCACGACGGGCCCGAGGGCGGCCGCGCCGGCTACGACCAGATCGCGCAGGGCGAGGCCGGGCTGATGTCGCTGACCGGGCCGTCTCCGGACGAGCCGACCCGGGTCGGCGTACCGATCGGCGACCTGCTGTCCGGCATGTACGGCGCGTACGGCGTCCTCGCGGCGCTGCACGAGCGGGCCCGCACCGGCCGCGGCCGCATCGTGCGCACGTCGCTGCTCGCGTCGGTGGTCGGCGTGCACGCGTACCAGGGCACCCGGTGGACGGTGGCCGGCGAGGTGCCGCAGGCGCTCGGCAACCACCACCCGTCGATCGCGCCGTACGGGCTGTTCCACACCGCCGACGCGCCGGTGCAGATCGCCTGCGGCAACGACACCCAGTGGCGCGCGCTGTCGGGGCTGCTGGGCATCGACGACGACCGGTTCGGGTCGAACCGGGACCGGGTCGCGCACCGCGACGACCTGATCGCGGCGCTGGAGCAGGCGCTCGCCACCGACGGCGCGGAGACCTGGCTGGGCCGGCTCGCCGAGCTCGGCATCCCGGCCGGCAAGGTGCGCACGCTCGACGACGTGTACGGCTGGGACCAGACCGAGTCGCAGGGGCTGCTGCTCGAGGTGGAGCACCCCGACGTCGGCCCGATGACGCTGCCCGGCCCGCCGCTGCGCTTCGAGGACAACCCGGTCGCCGGCGCCCGCGCGTCGCACCTGCCGCCCCCGCGCCTCGGCGAGCACGACGCCGCCGTACGGGCGTGGCTGGACGTCCTGGACTCCGATAGTGGATAGGTATCAGTGACCTGGAGGTCACTGATAGCTATCCAATGTCGGATGGAAGCCGAGGCGTCGCCCTCTGGGTGTCAAGACGGGACGCCTCGCGATAATCGGGCGCATGGCTGACCGGCGCTCTCGCTCCGCGACCGAGCTCATCGACCTGGTCCTCGACGACGGGTCGTACACCTCCTGGGACGAGCCGCCGGTCCGCGGCCCGGTGAGCGCGGAGTACGCCGCCGCGCTCGACGCCGCGCAGCAGCGGACCGGGCTCGACGAGGCGGTCGTGACCGGCGAGGGGCGGATGCGCGGGCGACGGGTGGCCGTGGTCGCGTGCGAGTTCGGGTTCCTCGCCGGGTCGATCGGCGTCGCGGCGGCCGAGCGGCTCACCCGCGCGGT